>JAFPNP010000115.1 GCA_017411125.1 Kiritimatiellia bacterium | reverse complement strand
GCCAACAAGAACTGGCACAGCGGCGGCAATCCCGGCGTTTTGATCACCGGCAGGAAGCAGATACAATCCAAGATCGGCGGCGTGTGCTTCAACGCCGGGCTTTCCGGCGCGCGCAAGCGCATCGACATCGGCCCGTTCGACATCGAGTTCGGCAAATGGACGTTCTACGCGGCGACGCGCGGACCTGACGGCGTGCTCAACTTCTACCAGGGCGGGCGCGACGGCTTCCTCTACCGCAACGCGCTTGACGCCACCGACGTGATTCTTTCCACCGGTCTGCCCTTCTGCATCGGGCAGGACGGCACCGGGAAGTACGGCGCTCCGTTCGAGGGCGACGTGGACGACTTCGCGCTTTGGACGCGCTCCCTGTCGCACGACGACGTGCGCAAGATCTACGAGGCGGGCCGCAAGGGCATCTCCCTCGGCGAACTGCTCTGATTCCCCGCTGCCGCCATGACATCCAACGACGAATACGTATTGCAGCTCCTGCGCGAGGCGGGATTTGTGACGGCGGAGCAGCTCGAGGCCGCGTCAACCGCCATGCGTTCGGGCACCGAAACGACGCTGGACGTCCTTCTGGCGTCCGGCGCCGTGACCGAAGACGACGTGCTTGGCACGATAGCCGACCAGTTCGGCATCAAGTACGTCAGCATCGACCCTTCCGCGCTCGACCCGGAGATAGCGAAGGAGATATCGCCCGAGATAGCGCACAAGTACGGCGTCGCGCCCGTGATGAAGGATGCGGACAGCGTGACCGTCGTTCTCAGCGATCCGATGGGCTACGACGCGATCGACTCGCTCAGGTACGTTCTCCAGGGCAAGGACGTGCAGGCGGTGCTTGCGCCGTCCGAAGAAGTCAAGGCCGTGATGGAGAAGCTCTATCCCACCGGCGGCGACGACATCGTGACGCGCAACGACGACGAGTTCGGCGGCGACGACGACGGCGAGGGCTCCGGCGACGACACTCCGGTCATCCGCCTTTGTTCGCTCATACTTTCAAACGCCATCAAGATGAAGGCGAGCGATATCCATCTGGAGCCGATGGAAAAAGAGTTCCGCGTGCGCTACCGCATAGACGGCGCGCTCCGCAAGATGGACTCGCCGCCGAAGCGTCTGCAGGGCGCCATGATCTCGCGCTTCAAGATCATGTCCAAGATAAAGATTTCCGAGAAACGCATTCCGCAGGACGGCCGCATCCAGATCAACGTGGGCGGACGCGATCTCGACCTGCGCGTTTCGACCGTGCCGACGAACCACGGCGAGTCCATCGTCATGCGTATTCTCGACAAATCGAACCTCGCTCTCGGCCTGCCGCAGCTCGGCTTCCTTTCCGACGACCAGAACAAGTTCGAGCGGCTGATACACCTGTCGGACGGCGTCGTGCTCGTCACCGGGCCGACCGGTTCCGGCAAGACCACGACGCTCTACGCCTGTCTCGGCCAGATCAACAAGCCGGACAAGAAGATCATCACCGTCGAGGACCCTGTGGAATACCAGATGAGTGGCATCAACCAGGTGCAGGTGAACCGCGACGTCGGTCTCGACTTTTCGGCCGCCCTGCGCTCCATCCTGCGACAGGCTCCCAACATCGTGATGATCGGCGAAATCCGCGACTCCGAAACCGCCGACATCGCGATGGAAGCCGCCCTCACGGGCCACCTCGTGTTTTCCACCCTGCACACCAACGACGCGCCGAGCGCCGTGACGCGACTTACGGACATGGGCGTGAAGCCGTTCCTCGTCGCGTCCGCCGTCCGCGCCGCGATGGCCCAGCGCCTCGTGCGCGCGATCTGCGTGAACTGCAAGGAGGAGTACACGCCCACCGAACGCGACATGAAGATGCTCGGCGCGATAGCCAAGACCGCTCCGGAGCACATGTACATCGGGCGCGGCTGCCCGAAGTGCAACGGCGGCTACAAGGGGCGCAAGGGCATTTTCGAAATATTCGAGATAGACGACACGATCCAGCGCCTGATCTTCGACCACGCCCCGTCGTCCGTGCTGCGCGAACGCGCGCGCGAAATGGGGATGCGCACGCTGCGCGAAGACGGGATGCTAAAGGTCGCTTCCGGCATGACTTCCTTGAAGGAAGTTTTGCAGGCGACGATGGGCGACGCCGACTGACGGCCAAAAAACACTGCGAACTGCGAGGAGATGAAATGGCAACCGAAATCACGATGAGAGACCTTCTGCAGGCGACGATCGACGAAGGAGCGAGCGACCTGCACGTCCGGGCGTTCATGCCGCCCGAACTGCGCGTCCACGGCGAACTCGTGGCGATCGCCGACGATGCGTTCACGGAGGAGGACACGTTCAAGCTCTGCCACGAGATGATGACGCCGGAGCAGGTGGCCGAAGTGGAGAAGAACGGCGGCGCGGATTTCGCGCTTTCGCACGAGGACGGCACCCGCTTCCGCGTAAGCGTGTTCAAGGAGCGCAAGCGCTGGGGATGCGTGCTGCGAATGATTCCGTCCACGCTGCTGACGCTCGAGCAGATCGGCCTGCCGGACACCGTGAAGGAGCTTCTCTTCAAGCCGCGCGGCCTCATCCTCGTGACCGGCCCGACCGGATCCGGCAAGTCCACCACGCTCGCATCGATGCTGGACGTCATCAACCGCGAGCGCGGCGTGCACATAATCACCATCGAGGACCCGATCGAATTCTACCACACGTCCCGCAAGTCGCTGGTGACTCAGCGCGAGGTTGGCGACGACGTGCCGTCCTTCGCCGAGGCCATCCGCCGCGCCCTTCGCCAGGACCCCGACGTGATCCTCGTCGGCGAAATGCGCGACCTCGAAACGATCGGCGCCGCCATCACCGCCGCCGAAACAGGCCATCTCGTGTTCGGCACGCTGCACACCACCGGCGCCGCCGAAACCATCGACCGCATCGTGGACGCCTTCCCCACCAACCAGCAGGCGCAGATCCGCACGCAGCTCGCCGCCGGCCTACAGGCGGTCATCTCGCAGATACTCCTGCCGAAGCTCGACGCGAACGGCGAAGTGCACGGCCGGATCGCGGCGTTCGAGATCATGGTCTCCACCGACGCGATCCGAAGCCGCATCCGCGACAACAAGACGAACATGATCAAGAGCGATCTCCAGACCGGCGCGAAGTTCGGCATGGTCACTCTCGACGCCTGCCTTCTGGACCACTACAAAAACGGGTTCATATCCTACGACGAGCTTATCACCAAGAGCCAGGATCCGGATACCGTGGTCTCCAAGCTCAAGGAAGAAATGGGGCGCCGCTAAATGTCGGAGGCATTCGACCCATTGCTCGACCTGCTGGTCAAGAACGGCGTCCTCGACCAGGACGCCGTCGAGACCGTGCGCGAGGAGCAGCGCAACGCCGCCGGGAAGACCGTGCGCGAAATCGTCGTCGACGGCGGCTACATCGACGAAGACAGCCTCCTCGGCATGATGGCCGCATACCAGGGCTGCGAGGTGATAGACCTCGCGAAAATGGAACTGACGTCCGACGTTGTAAACGCCATCCCGGCATCCATCGCCCGGATGTACAACGTGCTTTGCGTCGGCGTGGACGATTCGTCCGTGACGCTCGCCACGTCCAACCTCGTGGATCCCCGCGTCTCGGACGAGGTGACGTTCGCCCTCTCGAAAGAAGTGCGTTTCGTCATGGCCCGCGAAAAGGATCTCAACGACCGCATCGCGCAGCATTACGGCGATTCTTCCGAATCCGTAGCCGACATGCTCAAGAGCCTCGGCGAAGGCATGGATGCGGACGACTCCTTGAAGAGCGACCCGAACGACGTGGCCGCCCTCGACGCGGCGGCGAACTCCAACGCGGTCGTCAAGTTCGTGAACATGATCCTCTACCAGGGCGTCGTCGACCGCGCCGCGGACATCCACATCGAACCGTTCGAGAAGGACTTCAAGATCCGCTACCGCGTGGACGGCGCTCTCTACGAGGTGAAGGCGCCGGACGTCTCCATGGCGCCGGCCATCATCTCGCGCATCAAAATCATGGCGAACCTCAACATCGCCGAACGCCGCGTGCCGCAGGACGGACGCATCGCCATCACCGTCGCCGGCCGCCCCGTCGATCTGCGCGTCTCGTGCCTGCCCACCACGCACGGCGAATCCGTCGTAATGCGTATTCTCGACCAGAGCGCCACCTCCCTCGACCTTGAAAACGTGGGGTTGGCCGAAGACGTCTACGAACAGCTTACGATGGACATCGAGAAGCCGAACGGAATCATCGTCGTGACCGGCCCGACCGGTTCGGGCAAGACGACCACTCTCTACTCCGTCCTTCGCCGCATCAACTCCATCGAATCCAAGCTGCTCACCGCCGAGGAGCCCGTGGAATACGACGTGGACGGAATCGTGCAGGTGCCGATCAACCACGAGGTAGGCAACACCTTCCCGAAAGTGCTGCGCGCCTTTCTGCGCCAGGACCCCGACATCATGCTCATCGGGGAAATCCGCGACCTCGAGACCGCCGAAGTGGCCATCCAGGCCGCGCTCACCGGGCATCTCGTGTTCTCCACGCTGCATACCAACGACGCCGCCGGCGCGGTGATGCGTTTCGTGGACATGAACGTGGCTCCCTACATGGTGGCCTCCACGCTTGAAGCCGTCCTCGGCCAGCGCCTTCTGCGCACCTGCTGCCGCGAGTGCAAGACTCCTTACGAGCCGGACGACGAAACGCTCGACCGCATCAACCTCACCCGCGACGAGATAGGCGGCCGTCCGTTCTACTTCGGCAAGGGCTGCAAGACCTGCAACGGCACGGGCTACAAGGGGCGCAAGGCGATTTTCGAGTACCTCCGCGTGACAAACCCGATACGCGAACTCATCAACGCCCGTTCCCCGACGCTCATCATCCGCGAAAAGGCCCGCGAACTTGGAATGCGCACGATGCGCGAGGACGGCGTTCGCTCGATCCTCGACGGATACACCACAGTGGACGAGGTTCTGCGCTACACCTGACATGGCCGGCAACAAGTATCTTGTCTGGTTGAACTGGCCGATCGGCGCGTTCCGGTTGAATCGGCGAAGCAGGGCGGTCCTTGCGGGATTTCTGCCGGCGGGTGCGCCGCTTGAAGTGGCGCGGAGCGAAAAAGCGTTTCTTCGCGCATTGCCGGGCGCGACGCACGCAATCTGCTGGAACTTCAAAAAGGAGTGGTTCGCCCTTGCGCCGAAACTACGCGTGCTCGCCACTCCGGCGGCGGGGCGCGAACTTCTGCCGCCGGATGCAGAGATGCCGCCCGGCGTGGTGCGCGTGAACGGCGCGTTCCACGGCGCGATAATGTGTGAAACCGTGCTGGCTTGCATCTTCGCCCACGCGCGCGGACTGTACCGCGCCTACGACTTCCAGCGCAATGGAGTGCTTTGGCCGCGTTCCGAGATGTCGCCGCACTGCACGCTCGTATCCGGCACGCGGGCCGTGATTCTCGGATACGGGAAAATAGGCCGCGCCATCGGCGGTCGCCTCGAGGCTCTTGGCGTCTCCGTGGCCGGCATCGGACGACGCAACGTACAGGATCTGCTTCCGTCGCTGAAAACCGCGGACTGGCTGATCGTCGCCCTGCCGTCGGATACCGGCACCGACAACATCGTGGGCCGCCGCGTCCTTTCCGCGCTGCCGCGCCGTGCCGTGCTCGTAAACGTCGGGCGAGGCAACGCCGTGGACGAAGACGCTCTTGCGGACGCGCTCCGCCGCCGCAGGATAGCGGGCGCGTATCTCGACGTGTTCAAGAACGAACCGCTTGCGGCGTCCTCCCCGCTGGCCGCAGACCTTCCCGGTCTCGTGCGGCTTCCGCACGCCTCCGCGTTCGCGCCGGAATACCTTCCGCTTTTCTTCAGGGAACTTTCCGACGGAGGATGGCTTGCATGAACGGGAGATACGAGGTTGGCGACGTCGGGCAGACATTGGCGCTGGCAAAGGCGTTTGCGGCGGAATTGAAACCGGGCGACGTGGTGTGCCTCGAAGGCGACCTCGGTTCCGGCAAGACTACGTTCACTCAGGGAGTGGCCGCTGCGCTTGGCGCGAAAAGGCCGGTGACGAGTCCGACGTTCTGCCTCGTGGTCGAACATCCGACGGAACGCTTCCTCCTAGTACACATGGATTTGTATAGGCTGCACGACGAGGACGACGTTTTGTCCATCGGATGGGAGGATTATCTTTCGCGCGGGGCAGTATTGTTCGTGGAATGGCCCGACCGCGCCGGCGATCTCGTCCCTGCATCGGCCCGCCACGTGCGGTTTTCCCATGGCGAATCCGAAGATTCGCGCGTCGTCGAGTTCTCGCCATGACGATACTGGGGGTCGATACGTCGCTGCGGTCGAGCGGATACGGGGTGCTGTCCGTCGAAGGTTCGCGGATGCGCGCCCTGGAGGCCGGGCGCATACGGAACGACCCGAAGCTGCCGCTTTCCGGGTGCCTGCGCGCGATACACGACCGCATTGCGGAATTGATTGCCGCATACGCGCCCGACGTGCTTTCGATAGAAAGCGTCATCTACGGGAAGAACGCCGGCACGATGCTCGTGCTGGGCGAAGCGCGCGGCGCCGCGATAACAGCCGCCGCCGAAAACTCGATTCCCGTCTACGAATACGAGCCGCGCCGGGTGAAGATGGCGGTGTGCGGCAACGGCATGGCGGAGAAGATACAGGTGCAGCGCATGGTGAAGACGCTTCTTGCGCTGGACGAACTGCCGCAGAACGATGCGGCGGACGCCCTTGCGCTAGCCATCGCCCATGCGCACTCCAATTCGGTGCTCAACGCGCGTTCGCCGATATGAGCCGCACGAATCAGACAAACCTCAAGGCACAGATCGCGGCTGTCGTGGCAGCCGCGCTTGCGCTTGCCGTCGCGTGCGGATGGATGCTGTCGCGCACGGTACAGGGATTGAAACTTACACAGGCGACGTTCGAGGAATTGCGCGGCGAGCGGTGGAAGGCGCTCATGCGCGAACTCCACGGCGAACTGCGCCGCGTGCAGCCCGGAAAGCGGGAAGCCGTTCTCCGGCGATGCGTTGCCGAAGAGCCTTGCGTCAAGGGGGCTTTCATATGGTCCAAGAACATGGGCGTGACTTGCTCGGTCGACATGCCGCCGGAGCTTGCCACAGAGTTTCCGCCGTCCTATCAATGGGAAGTCGATGGCAAAACCGGTGCGCTCGCCGCGCGCGCGCTGCAGACTTTCGGCGCGGAGCGGCATCTGGTGGCATGGCGCCGCATACCGGGAAACGAAGTCGCGGGCGTGCTTGTGGAAAACCCCGGAAGCATGCCGTTCGACGACCCGTCGATGTTCTATTGGGCGGGAGGATTCGCCGTTGCGTTCGTGTTTGCGCTTGCGGCGGCGGGCATCATGCAGATAGTACGTTCCGAACGCGCGGCGCGGCGCGAAGCCGCGGCCAAGGCGAATTTCGTCTCGCTCGTGTCGCATGAACTGAACACGCCGCTCACCGCCATAATACCCTATGCCGACATGTTGCGCAAAGGGCGGCTGGCCACCGCCGCCGAACGGCAGGAGGCATACGAGACGATCGCAGGCGAAGCCGCGCGCCTGAAGTCGCTCGTGGCGGAGCTTCTGGACTTTTCGCGCCTTGAACGCGGCGTCAAGAGATACCAGTGCGAAGATTTCGACATCGGCGAGCTTGTGCGTTCCACGGCGCATTTGATGCGCGGACGTTTCCCCGACGGCGCATTGACGACGGGATCCGAAGGAACGTTCCGCGTCCATGCGGACGTGGACGCCGTGAAGGCGATACTTGTCAATCTGCTCGACAACGCCGCCAAGTACGGCGGCGGCGCACCGGTACAAGTCCACGTCGTGCGCGGCAGACGCGGGGTGCGCGTGGCCGTAATGGATCGAGGGCCGGGGCTTCCGCCGGACGGAGCCGAGAAGGTCTTTGAACGATTCTGGCGGGCGAACGGCGATGCGAGCGAGGCCGTGAACGGTTTCGGCCTCGGACTTTCAATTGCGCGGATGTACGCCCGCGACATGGGCGGAGACCTTTTCGCCGCGCCGCGTCCAGGCGGCGGCGCAATGTTCATACTGGAACTCATGGAGAAAGCCGATGGCTGACATTCTTGTTGCAGAAGACTATCCCGCGACGCGAAACATGCTGCGTTCGCTGCTGCGGTCGGCGGGGCATTCGCCGCGTTTCGCCTGCAACGGCGAAGAGGCGCTGAGACAGTTCGAACAAAAATGCCCCGACCTGCTGCTGCTTGACGTGATGATGCCGAGAAAAAGCGGATACGAGGTGCTCAGCGAGATACGCCGCGCGAACGCGACTCTGCCGGTGATCCTGCTTACCGCAAAGGGCGACAAATCCGATGTCGTCCTTGGACTCGGCCTCGGTTCCGACGACTATGTGGCAAAGCCGTTCGACGGCGAAGAGCTGCTCGCACGCATCGCCGCAGTGCTGCGGCGCGGAAAGAAGCCCGATGCCGCCGCAACAGAGGCAGCGGAAGAGAAGCCGTCCGGACGCGACGCGGGCGACTTCGCGTTCGCGTCCTTCCGGGTGGAGACGAGCCGCCTCCGGATGGTGGACGCGCGAGGCCGGGCGAAGAAGCTGTTCATCAACGAATACAAGCTGCTGCGCCATTTTGCCAGCCACCCTCACGAGGTCGTGAGCCGCGAAGAGTTGCTGAAGGTGCTCTGGGCCGACGAGCAGTACTTCGGCACGACGCACGCGATAGACCAGGCGATTTTCCGTCTGCGCGCGAAACTCGGGGCGGACGCGACGCACATCGAGGCGGTCTACCGCGTCGGATACCGCTACGTGCCGTGAACGGAATCGCTCACCTGCGAGTGAATGTTCTCACGCGCAGGTGATTGGCAAGTGAGCGCCATGTGAATGCCGCGTGATGATTTTCACGCGGCTTTTTGTTTTAATATCCGCGTCTCCGGGAATTCCGGCGACGATACGGCAAAAGCATAAAGGAGCAAAACAATGAGCGATGCAGCACTGGCGATAAATCCTGCGGCGGACGCCGCCGCGACGGTCTCGGCACCCGCCGCGACTTTCGGCGCGTGGCCGGACCGGGCGACGATATGCCACCCCAACTCGCGCGGTACCGGAAGCGCGATCCGGTTTGAACTCCACCCGGCGCGAGGGAGGACGTCGGGATATCTCTTCGTCGAACTGGCGCGGCAGAAGTCGCTTGCCTCGCAGCATGGCGCCGTTCCGTCGTTCGCGACGTTCGACTGGGCGAACAAGATCGTCGTCAAAATGGGGATAAACGATCTGGCGCAGATGCTTATGGTTTTTCGCGGGATGCAGGAATCGATACTGGACGGTAAAGGACTTTTCCACCGTTCCGCGAAGGCGAACGCGGTGATAAAGTTCGCCCATCAAATCGAACCGTCGCCGGGCTATTTGTTCAGCGCAAGCTGCAAGCCGTTCGACGGCGAGCGAAAAGACGGATATTTCGTGTTCCGTCCGGAGGAAGCGGTGTGGTTCTCGTCCGCCCTCGACGCCATGATGGGCGTTCTGGTGTTCGGCGTGCCGTCCGCCGCGCCAGAGGGAGCACTTTGATCTGGTCGGCCTCCGCGCGGAGCGGACGGGGATGTATTTCATGGAAAGCCGCACTTGTCCTGATTGCCGCCTTTCCCGCCCGGCTGTTCGCCCGCGCGCGCCGATGCGCCAACCGAAGAAAAACATGCGAGATGGACATTAAAAAGACTAAATGCGACGGGCGCGACAATCTCGCCCGCGGCGAATGGGGCGAGGATGTGGCGCTTGAATACCTCCGGAGCAATGGCTGGAGGCTTGTCGGAAGGCGGGTCCGACCGTGCGCGCACGACAGGCGTTGCGAAATCGACCTGATCGTGCGCACGCGTGACCGGCGGGGAATCGTGTTCGTGGAGGTCAAGACGCACAAGTCGCGTTCTCCGCGCGCGTCTCGCCTCTGGCGCATCGACAAACGCAAGAAGGGCGTTCTGCTGCGCGCGTGCTGCAGCTGGATAATGCATGAACGCTGGCACGGCGATTTCAGGTTCGACGTTGTTCAGATTTACGGCGAGCCGCACGGAAAAAAACCGCCGGAAATAGACCACATGGAAAACGTGCCCCTGTTTCCGCCCAAGTGGAGATTTTGGTGATGACTGGCAAATACAGGTTTGCATGGCCGACGGACGGCGCATTCCATCGCGGCTACATCGACGGACTTCAGGGTTTCGCCAAACGGACGCGGTGCGGCGAGGAGTACGAAGATGGCTACGCCTGCGGCACTCTCGACGCCACGCCGGGAGAAACCGACCGGCATGTGCGGGCGGCGATGAAACTTGAATCCTTTTTCGACGGCGATTCGTTGAACGCCGTATCCGAAGGCTTCGAAACGGGCTACGAGGATGCTCTGGGACGTTTCGCATACCGCCCGTTCATGCGCAATGCCGGCGTAGACGACGAAGGCCTGGCAAAAGCGTTCTGCGAGAACTATCGTCATGGCTATGCAGCTGGGATTTCGATGATCAACGGAGGCGAAACGGTGAAATGAGACTTGTATTTCCGGCTGTCTAAGACATTCATCCTTTCGGAAGGACGCAAGGGGGAAAATCACGAACCTATACGGAAACAATCATGAGCCTATATGGGGGGAATTATGAACCCTAAGGGATACAATCGTAGATAGGTAAGCGAATCGGTGCTCCCTCGACTGCCTTCCAACCTTGCCACAGTATAAATCGTCATAAAATAGCAAGAACAGTCTAAAAATGCCGATAAACACGCTAAACAACGGCTTATCGCATAAAACTCTTGCAAAATTCCAGAGCCGGGGAGCCGGGAAAGCCCAAAAGATTGCGGTAAAAAACAAAACGCCCTGCCAAGGCAGGGCGCTTGCAACGCGAAAGCCGTCTCTCTTACTCGGCGGCGATCGCTTCGGCCGGGCATCCGCCGGCGCAGGCGCCGCAGTCGACGCAGAGACTCGCGTCGATCACGCACTTGCCGTCCGCTTCGGAAATCGCGCCGGCAGGGCAGGTCTCTTTGCACGCGCCGCATCCGACGCACTTTTCAGGATCAATCTTGTGTGCCATTTTTCAGTTCTCCTTCTTAGAGTTGGTGACGGCGTCTATTATCTCACACGGAAGCCCTGTTAGGCAACGGTAAGATGAAGATTTTTACAATTTCCTCACGCGCAGGTTCCGATACTCGACCTTCATCTGCGGGCCCTGGTGCAGCTGGAGGGCGATGCAGCCCTTTTCCGGCAAGAACGCAGTCCGCGCATCCGTGACTGACGCAGTGCGCACGCCGTTTATCCAAACCGTGATGGAACGCCCTTCGACCTTCACTTTCATCTCGTTCCATTGTCCGATCCGGTACAGGCCTTGAAGCGAGGTTCCGTCCGCAAAACGCACGACTTGTTTTTTCCCGGCGGCGTCGATCGCCACGTCCGCGCCGCGCTGGCCTACAAGATGCTGTCTGGGATGGTACACGAATCCGACGATGCTGCCGTCTCCGTTCATGTCGGCCTGGTAGCCGTTGTCGCCTGTCAGCTGCGGGGCACAGCGCAGCTGTATGCCGCTGTTCGCGTTTTTCGAGAGGCGGAATTCGGCCCGCAGCTCGAAGTCGGAAAGTTCTTCGGCGACGTATACGAGATGGTGGTTCGGCCTGCACGGTTTAGCCGCCGTGGACTCGCCAACGATCACGCCGTCGCGCACGGTGAAGAATCCGTCCTTCTGGCTCCATCCCGCCAAATCGCGTCCGTTGAAGATCGGCTGGAACAGAATCTGTTCCGCTCCTTGCACCGCGCCGCGCCTGTCGAGCGCCCCGACGATGCGCACGAGGGCGGCTTTCTCGTCGCCCGTCGCCGCCAGCGCGGCGGCGATCAGCGGTTTCGCCGTCGCCTCGGCAAGCTTTGTCTCCGTGAGGCAAATCTCTTCGCTTTCCTGCACGTATGCCGTCATCTCCGGCCCGTCGCCTACGCGGTAGGCGAGGCGGAGTTCCTTGCGCACTCCCGGCGCAGGGTCGTAGGGGAAGCCGCCCTGTCCCGACAAGCGGTTGCTCGCCATTATGGAGCGCGCGCCTGCCGACAAGAGGGAGCGCACCATTTCGAGAACGTCCACCACGCGGCGATTGGCATTTTTGCCGTTGCCGAAGAAACCGTATTCTGCCTTGACTACGGTTATCGGCGACTTGTCCGTTTCGAACGCCTGCGATGCCACGCGTACGATCGTGCCGGAAAGACGCTCTTCGTTCGGAAACTGCTTCAGCAAGCCTACAAGCTGCGGAATATCCTTCGGCCCGCACATAGTTGCAAGAGCCTTGAATGTTTCTTCGCGCAAGTCGTCGTTTTTCGTAGAGCGCGCCAGCGCGACGATGCGCGAGAACGCAGCGGAGGCACGGCGCGTGCCGAGCACGCTTACGGCGAGCTGCGCCTTTTTCGCGTCCGAACCCTCTGCAAAAGCGAGAAGCCGTTCCACGATGCCGTCGTCGGGGAATCCGACGAGGTGGCGGCGGGCGAGGACGGCGTCGAAGCCGGTTCCAGAAACGGCGGTATCGACGAGCGATGGAACGACCGCGAGATCGCCTTTCTGGACTGCGCTTTTCGGAGGAAACGCGGTCAGGACGGCGTCCGCGCCGACGTATTCTTTCGGCACGGACTCTTTGCGCCGGCGCAGCGACGCCTCGATTGCGGCGGCGCGCCTAGGACAACGCGCCATGCCAGCGGCGAGCGCGGCCTCGGACTCCGGGCCGGGGATGTTCTCCAGCGCGAAGAGCGCGGCGTGGAACAAGGCCGGATCGGCTTCGTCCGAAAGATGCGCAGCAAGATGCGGCACTGCGGCTTTCGTCCCTGCGTGGGAAAGTTCCTGGCATGCCGTAACCTTGTCGTTCAAGCCGTTCTCTTCGAGCACGGCAATCAGTTCGGCTTCCGTCATCCTGAAGGACGGGTTTTTCAGCGTGGCCGCATTGGAGGCGGCTGACGTCGCAAGGACCGCGACGATTGCGCAAATCATCTTCAAGTTCACTTCAACACTCCTTTACGTTCACCGTGCTGCGGTCAGATATTGATTTCCCATCCGGGGCGAGGCGTGCGCGAAAGCATGCGGTTGGCCTCCGGGTCGTTTACGAACTCTTCCTTCGCCGGATCCCACGTCATGTCGCGTCCGAGCCACTGGGCGATGTTGGCGCAGTGGACGGAGGTCATGGAACGGTGCATCATCACCGGGTTGGCGATCGTCTTGGCGCGCGTCTTGACGGAATTGAGGAACTGGCGCATGTGGTTCTGGCCTGTATAGCCAGTACGCACGCAGTAGTCGGCGAGGATTTTCTGGTAGTCCGCGAGCAAAGAAGGGCGGGACACCTCGGGAAGCGAGTAACCGTCCGCGCACGACACCCATCCCTCCGAGCCTTCGTACCGGACGCCGCACGTGCCGTGCCATCCGCCTTTTGCGGATATCATCTCGACGCCGTTGGCGAAACGCATCACCATTCCGTTCGGCACATTCTTGTGCATGCACTGGTAGAACACGGGCGAAGTTCCCTCCGCGCCGAGCGCGTCGTGGCACTGCGCGTAAGTGTGCGAACCCCACTCGCCGATTATCCCGGTGTAGAGGTCGTGGTCACGGCTCCATCCGTGGCGCAGGTATTTTTCGTTGTACGGCCTCCACGCACACGGGCCGAGCCATGCGTCCCAATCCACCACTTCGCGCGGCGGAAGCGGCTGGGCCGGCATCCAGTCGCGGTGCAGGTTTACGCCGGCCCATGACGACGGGGCGAGGTGCGCATAGACCTTCTTGACTTCTCCAAGGCGTCCAAGGCGCAGCAGTTCGTTGCACACGACGAAGTTCGGCTCGCTCAGTCGCTGCATGCCGGCCTGGTAGACGCGCCCGTACTTGCGGGCGGCCGCCACGACCATCTGCCCTTCGCGCACCGTCATGGAAGCGGGTTTTTCCGTGTAGACGTCCTTACCTGCCTTCATGGCGGCGATCGAGACGCCGGCGTGCCAGCGGTCGCCGGTGGCGGTGTGGATCACGTCGATGTCCTTGCGCGCCAGCAGTTCGCGCATGTCGATGTAGGTTGCGCAATCCTTGTTGCCGTAATGGGCGTCGACGATGGCTTTCACTTGTTCGCGGCGCGCGTTCCACACGTCGCAGACGGCGACGAACTGGACTTCCTTGTCCGGCAGATCCCATGTGCGCAGCACGCCCTGGCCGCGCCCGCCAAGGCCGATTCCGGCCATGACGATGCGGTTTGACGGGGCGACCGTCCCGTCGCGCCCAAGCGCGGACGCGGGAACAAAGAAAGGCAATGCGACGGCACCCGCCGCATGCTTCAGAAACTTCCTTCGAGATAAAGATTGCGTCTTCATGAAACAAGTATACCATATGAAAGACGCCTTGGCATTTGCAAAAGGACGCATGGCGATTTGTCATATTTAGGTGACGTGCGCCGCATCTTTGAAATCGGCGGCGAATTCCTGAAATTCATGCTTGCGCGGACGGCGCAAGTGTGATATACTGGCGTCAGAAATTCAAGGGGAGGTGTCGGGACGACCGGCGGCTCTTCGGAAGCCGAGAGAAATGTCGTGTCTTTTCCAAGGCGTTAGCGGCCGACCGCGTAATAAACTAATTACGGCTCATCTGCTGACAGACGAGGGTTCGGACGAGGCGACGAGGCGATGGCAGGACGGACGATCGGTGTGTTTTCGGTGCGCGGCAAACGCGCGCCATCCCGCCGAAAGGCGGCAAAGCCGGATTCGTGCGAGTGGGACGCAGGAATCCGGCTTTTCGTTTCGTGCGCAAGCAGCGCACTCTAGCGGGCGCGCGCGGCGTTGCGTCTTTCCAGATCGGCGCGGTAGGCGGCGAGGTCTACTGGCTTTTGCGCGACGCCGGTCTTCACGGCGGCTTCGGCTACGGCATAGCTCACTTCGACGAACAGGCGGCGGTCGAACGGCTTCGGAATGATGTAGCCCGTGCCGAACTCGAGCGTCTCGTTTGGATAGAGCGCCTTTACCTCGTCCGGGACGTCCTGTCGGGCAAGAGCGGCGAGAGCGTGCGCGGCGGCGACCTTCATCTCCTTGTTGATCGTCCGCGCGCGCACGTCGAGCGCGCCGCGGAAAAGATAAGGGAAGCCCAGCACGTTGTTTATCTGGTTTGGATAGTCGCTGCGACCCGTTACCATCACGAAGCGGCGACCTTTCAGCGCTTCCGCCGCCACGGCCGGATCTATTTCCGGGTCGGGGTTCGCCATCGCGAAGATCGCGGGGAACTCGCCCATGGCCTGCACGTCCGCGCCCGTGAGCACGTTTGCGGCGGACACCCCGATGAACACGTCCGCACCGCGTATCGCCTCCTGCAAGGTCTTGGCGCTGGTTTCCACGGCGTGGCGAGCCTTGTAGGGATTGAGGTCGGTGCGCGAAGTGGATATGACGCCCTTGGAGTCGCACATTGTGACATCCTCGACACCTGCCGCCTTGCACATTTCGCAGATACGGATTCCGGCCGCTCCTGCGCCGTTCATCACGACTTTGAGTCCGGACAGTTCCTTGCCGGCGAGCGCGGCATAGTTCATCACGCCGGAGAGAGCAATGACGGCGGTGCCCCACTGGTCGTCGTGGAACACGGGGATGTCGAGCGCAGCGTCGAGGCGGTCTTCGATTTCGAAGCAGGCTGGTGCGGCGATGTCTTCGAGATTCACGCCTCCGTACTGCGGCGAGAGCGCCATGACGGCGGCGATCACGCGTTCCGGATCCGTCTTGCCGACATCAAGCCCGTCGCGTCTGCAGTGCGCAAGAGGCACGGGCCAGGCGTCCACGTCGCCGAACGACTTGAACAGCACGGCTTTCCCTTCCATTACGGGGATCGAAGCGGCGGCGCCGAGGTCGCCGAGGCCGAGTATGGCCGTGCCGTCCGAAACCACGGCCACGAGATTCGCCTTCGCGGTGCAGTCGAACACGCTCGCGGGATTTTGCGCGATCTCCTTTACCGCATGCGCCACGCCCGGCGTGTAGGCGAGGCACAGGTCGTCTTTTGTCTCGAGGGGCTTGGGCAGCGTCACGGCCACCTTGCCGCCCTGATGGAATTTCAATACTTCTTCACGGTCGAATTTCGCCATTTTACGATATTTCCTTTTCTTCACAACTCCACAAAGATACTTTGAGTCCGACGGACTCGAACTGCCGCTGCGCGATCCTGAGGCGCGTCGGAGTGAGCTGGCAGGCGATCACTGCGGCATCGGCTTTCAGTTCTCGCGCCACACGTTTCGCATTTGCGAGCGTTCCGCACACGCGGATGCCGCCGATGTAGTGCCCGCGCAGCAGGATGTCATCGTCGAGAATGCCGACTATCACGCGGCTGTTGCGCGACGCGCCCCGCACGAGTTCGCGGCGAAACGCATCGTAGCGGATGCCGGCGCCGTACACGAGGATGCGGCTTGTCGACGGCTCGGACATCTGCCGAGAACGGTCGATGAGGTAAAATAGATCGCGCACGATCGGTCTGGCCAGTCGCACAGACACCAGGGCGACGAATGCGGCAAGCGAATAAAGGCAGGTGAACGCCGCCATGTGGGCGTGAGGGTAGTGCATTATAATGACAGCGGCGTCGGAGACAAGCATTCCTGCCGCGACGGCGGCGCCAAGACGCAGGAAGTTGGATATGCGGGCGCGTCCCCACACTGTCGTGTAGGCGCGGCACAAGACGAGCGCAAAAAACACCGGCACGACGACGAGCGGCATCCGCGAGTGGATGGCATGCGGCGTGACCTTCAGGGAAAGCGCGATGGAGGCGAAAAACCAGGCGAATACGAGCAGCAACACGTCGGACGCGACGTAGAACGGCGTGGAGAGCAGGGCGTTCCTGCGGCGCACCTTAACGTCCCGATCACGCACCACCGCGTTCAGCAGACGCCCCGCATCCCAGAGTTCGACGCGCTTCATGTCGCGAACCACGATCACTACGGCCACGACGAACGCGATTATGAAAAGCCCTGCGGCGCGGTCCCGCAAGGCGAGCGCGCCGATTCCCACCGCGACGAAGAACGCGGCCAGTCCATATAAAGCGAACGCGGCCTTCTTTTGGGAGGCGAACTGACGGAGGATGCGGTGATGCAGGTGGTCGGTGTCCGGCTGCATCACATGGGAGTTGCCTTCGTCCTTCCCTTTCTCTTCGCGCGAGAGCGCCGCACGGATGGAGCGGCGGACGATTGCGAGCGAGGTGTCGAAGATCGGCACGCCCATCGTGAGCAGCGGCACGCCGAGCGACACGAAAAGAGAGTCGCCGCTCTTCATCAGAAGCGGCAGCGTGGAGAGAACGAAGCCGATGTACATCGAGCCGGAGTCGCCGAGGAACACGCTCGCCGGATTGAAATTGTACCGAAGGAACGCGAGGCACGCGCCCGCGAACGCGCAGTATACCAGCATCGACTGCGGCGAACCAATGAACGCCAGCGCACCGCCCATGCCGACAGCGGCTATGAGGGCGAGACCAGCGGCCAGTCCATCAAGTCCGTCAATCAGGTTGAATGCGTTTATCGCGCCTATGATCCACAGCACCGTCAGAACGCAATCGAGCGAGGCGGGCATTCCCGCAAGCATCGCGACGGATCGAAATCCTGCGCCGCACCAGAAGAACGCGCCAAGCGCGACGACCACCTGCCCAGCCAGTTTTGCGAGAGGCGGAATGCCGAACTTGTCGTCCACCAGCCCCACAGCCACCAGCGCTCCGGAAAGAACCATCATGCGCCACGCGACCGCGTTCGGGAGATTGGGCAGCAGCGGTTCGTTCGAAAGCAACATGTACGCCGCAATCGAAATCGACACTGCAAGGAACACCGCCACGCCTCCGCCGCGCGGCGTCGGGACCTTGTTGATCCGGCGGGCGGACGGCACATCCACCATCCCGCAAGCGCGCATCACCTCGCGGAAAACCGGCGTAAGCACGTATCCAATCAGGAACGCCGCGATAAAGAGGCCCCAATACGGAGCCGTTTTCCCGAACAGCCCGTGAAACTCCGAAAAGAACGCAGTCATTGCAGCATCTCCCCTATCAAGTGCAGAAAACGCTCAAGTTCCGAACGGTCTGACGGACGCGCAAGGGAGAAGCCTTGCAGCGCAGACGCATGTACCGTGACCATCACCCACCTGTCTATCCGCCCGTGGACGGAGCGGTCCCAAGTGTCCAGGAAAATGCGGCGCAGATGCGAAGCCGTGCGCACGCCATTCTGGTTGAAGAACGTATAGACGAGAGTTGCCGGCGGATTCCCGCCGCTGGATATTTCAAGTGCGTGGAAAGGCCGTCCATCAACCGTAAAGTCCGTCGGCGAAGACATCAGGAATCCCTGCGAG
>JAFPNP010000114.1 GCA_017411125.1 Kiritimatiellia bacterium | reverse complement strand
GTTGGAGATCTCGTCGTACCTGTCCGCCGTGGCCATCGCCACCGCCTGGCGCAGCTTCGCCTCCGCTTCCGGCGGCAGCTCCGTCACGCCGGACTGCTGCAACGCCGCGAAAAGCCGCGTCACCTCGTCCTGCATCTGCCGAACCGCCTCCAGCGCGGCGAGGCCTCCGTCCGCCACGTCCGGCACGGGCGACGGCGAAAGGTCGAAAAGCGGATCGCCGCTCTGGCTCAGCAGGTCCCCGACGAGGGATTTCGCGCCGCGCGTCTTGGTGAAGGTTATCGCCGTGCAGAGGTTTTCAGCAAGCGAACGGGGGATGCCCAGCCTGACGAGCGCGTCGATCTGCTTTTCGTTGAAACGCATCCTGTTCGCCATGAACGCGTATTCGAGCCTCTCGTCCACCCCGCTGTTGCGCCGGTAGTCGCGGTTCGTCCGATACGCGTCCATCACGAACCTGGCCAGGCGCAGCATCGGCTCCGTGGCCGGAGCTTCCGCGCCGTCCGCCGTGGGAGCCGGCGACGGGGACGCGACGGCCTCCGCGCCCTGCGGCGCCGTCGCCTTCAGCGTGGCCGCATCGAGCGGCGCACCGAAAATCTGGTCTGTTATGCCCATCGCAACTTCAATGATAGCCTCGCTTTACCTCGCTTTACCTGTCGGTTTCGCGGTTCCGGAAATTTTTTCACTCGCACCCGAAGTCGAAATAGCTCGACGGCCTCGCGAATGCGGCGCGTTCCCCTTGCGCAAAACCGACGGAAGCGTTGTACGCGGAATTGCCGCCGCCGGTCGAACCGACGACGACGTACTGCAGCGCGTCCGCGACGTGCGAGTACGGCGAATCCTTGTCCGGCTTGTCCTTGTAGCGCTCCAGCATCCCCGCCGCCGTGCGCTTCTTCTCGTAGCAGTACCCGCCGTTCATCGCCTCGCGCAGCCACTCGCAGCTCCGCGACATAAGGAACATCGGCGTGTTCGTCTTGAAGTCGCAGTTACGCAGAAGCGCGTCCACCGCCGTGATGCGCACCATCACGTCGTTGTTCTTCAGGCCGGGGTCCTGCACCCTGAACCCCTTCGATTCGAGGAACTGGTACGCCGAAACGACCGACATCTCCGTGAGATTGCGCCCGGCGGGGTCCCCGAACACGATGGCCGGCGTCATCGGCCAGTTGAAATCGCGTATCAGCCTCGGTATCAGGTCGTTCTCCACGAACGGCGGCACCATCTTGTTGAACGCCACTTCCTCTCCCAGCACGCGGAACTGCCCCATGCGCGTGCGCTGGCAGATCACCGCCGCCGGGTTGCCGCCGAAGTCCATCCCTATCAGCGTCGGCGTGCCGCGCTCGTGGACGAGCTTCTCGTCCGTGGTGTGCCGCTCGTCGGAAAACGCCGGCCACACCGGCTGGCCCGACCGCAGCTTGCCGTACTCGTTGAGGATTCGCGTCTTGACGTACTCCTCGTCCGCGCCGACGAGGTTCTTCTCGTACTGCCGCCACCCCTCCTGCAGATGCTCCACGTTCTCGCAGACGCCGGACGTGCCGTAGGTCCTGCACCCCGCCTCGTCGTTGCGCACGTAGTACAGGTCGCCCACCTTGCGGAACGTGCACCCCGTCCGCGGGTCCGGCGGCTTCGTCACGCGGATCATCGCGGGCGGCTGGATGAAGAACAGCATCCCGTCCGGCTTCTCCACCTGCTCCAGCTGGTACCACCACGAACTGTCCGTGGGCGTGTTCGTGTCCATGATGCACCCGAACGAAAGCCCCTTGAACCCTCCCTGCGCCGCCGCGCCCGGCGGCATGAAGCGCCCCACGCGCTCCTGCACCTTGTGTATCGCGTCCCACTCGATGTCCGCCGCCTCGTTGAAGTACGCCCCCGAAAGCGACAGCGAGTCCAGGTCGCTCATGAAGTTCCGCGCCTCCGTCGCGTAGTACACCAGCTCCATGCGCACCCACGTCCCGTCGTTGCGTATCGACGGCGACTCGAACACCCCGCTTATCGGCGGCGATTCGTGCAGCGTCGTCAGCCCGTCAGCCGGAAACCAGTCCAGCCAGTCCTTGATCGTCGTGCGCTTCAGCGCCTGGAACGTCTTGCGGAACACCCCCCAGCGCGTCCAGCGCGTCATCCGCCCCGTCTTCGGGTCGAACAGCGGCGGCTGCATCTCCGCCTTGTAGCGCATGTCCCACACGCATCCGATGGACTTGCCGCTCGCCGGAACGCCCCGGATGCACTTGTAGTCGTAGGTCCCCACCGGCACCGCGTGGAACAGCCCGCACGTCTTCGACGGCACGTAGGTGAAATTCCTGTGCCCCGGCGTCCACCCCTCGAACTCCGGATCGATCTTCGCCGCCGCCTCAGACATCTATCACCTCCGAAACCTTCTCCCCCCCGCCGAGCTGTTTCGCCGCCAGCTCCTCGGGCGACATGATCATGTTCACCGTCAGCCCGGGAAGGTTGTACATCACCTTCGAGCCGCCCTTGCCGCCGCCGTCCTTCTCCTCGCCGTACACGTCCTTCATCGTCGCCTTAAGGCTCACTTCCACGGCTTTCTGGTTCAGCTCGCACCCCTCTTCCGTCACGAGCCGCATCTGGCTCTCCTGCGCAAGGCTCCCCGCCTCCTCCGCCAAAATCCTGTCGCGCTCCCTGCGGTGCCGGCAGATGTAGTCCATCGCCAGCCACAACTCCGGCATGAAATCCACCCCGCCCGTGTAGTCCACCAGGCGAGCCCCCACCGACGCGAACACCTTCCGCGCCCCCATCGTCCGCACCGAATCGAAACAGTCCGCGTAGTACGCCACGAGCCCTCGCTTCGCCCCATCGAAGTCTATGCGCATCGGAAGCCCCCGCTCCTTCAGCCGCCGCCACTTCTTCTCCGCCACGTGGCGCCGCTTCTCCAGCGACGCAAGACCGTTCTCGTCCAGATCCGCCTCCGCCAGCTCCACAAGCTCGTCCCACGTCACGGACGGCACGGGCGGCGCGGGTGGCTTCGGTTCCGATGCCGCCGCACGCTTCGCGTGTTTTGTCGTTTTAGCTTTTTTCGCCATGGCAGCAAATACTGTAATTCCACTTTACCGCCGCTTTACCGAACTTTTCGCAATCCCCGCAATGCCGCACCGTTTCCATGCCCGCGAAATCAATCTGCCCGGAACGCACCCCGGTCGCCGCAGACCGCATCCCCGTTCCGCAGACGCACCACCACGCAATGCCATCCCCGCGACACCCCGATCAGCCCCCATACCCTATGCAAACAGCCCAAATCCAAAATCCGCTCAAAAACGCCCCTAGAATCGCTCCGCACAATCGGGACGTATGATTTATCGTCCAGACAATTCCTCGCGTTCCTAGGGGCGTTTTTGCCCCGTTCTAGCGCATTCTGGACTTCATGCCGCCCCGCAACTTCGCTTTGCACACACATACCCCCCCCATGGAAGTCCATCAGCCGGCCCGGTCGAAGGAGTGCCGCGCGCCCCCCATACCCGCCTTGCGGCAGGGCGCGAAAGTCTATGAAAATCGCGGTTGCAATGACACAAATCGGACTTTCGACGCGCAATTGCGATGCTCTAACACACTTAACGATGGGTGTATACCAAATGACAACTGTTGGAAATCCCTTGAAAATCCGTGTGTCTAATAAATCCGCCTTGCTTTTTCACAAGATTTTCACAAAGATTCGCAAATTCGCGATTGAACTTTCGCGCATCGCACCAGTTCCATCGCGAATCGCAGTCAATCTGCCACGAAGATTGGCATTCAAATCACCGCGCGGTGTGCGCGACCGCCACAAACACAAAAGCCGGCCTTTTCGGCGTGAATGTCACCAGAATGTCGCGGGCGAGGCGGGATAAGGGCGGGCGAGAGCAACCCTCTCCCGCCTAAATGAAATTTTTGCATTATTTTTACCATAACTGGCACAATATCGGCAAAAAATTTGGCGGGATAAGCGGGCGAAGGGTCTCTTCGCGCATGCGCGTATAGAAACACCGTGACGCTTTTTATAGGCCTCTGGCTACCTTTTTGTTTTTGCTCACGCATGCGTATAGAGAAGGTATATCCCGTAATCCCGTGGTTATAATAAAGGGAAATTGGCGAATAAAAGTCAAATACAAGCAAATAAGCGGGATAGGGCAGGTATCTCCCGCCTTTCGCCCGCCTCGCCCACCTAAGCGATATAAGGACTTTTCGCGCTGAAACGGGGCGAATAGGGGCGAACCTCGCTTGAACGCGAAATGGGGTGATTTTGGCGGATTTCGATACCCCTTATTAGAACCTCAATATAGAACGCGCGCGTGACGCGCATAGCGCGCGCGTAATACCATTAGGGGGTTTTATAAAGGGGGTGAAAATTGTGGAAATTCCCTCTTGCGCTGGAGGGCGGAAGTGTGGTATACTGTTCGTGTTCCCCCGCGATGGGGCTGATTGCGAGTTAGAACCGCAGTCGGGCGTGTGCGAACAACAACCCTTTGGGCTTGTCCGGGTGCGGGAAACCGCCAGTTCTAAACCGGACAAGCCCGAATTGCTAAATGGAGTTAGAACCCATGAAAGCGACGAAAAAGACGGCGGGAGAGACCGCGAACGAGAATGGGGCGCAAATGCGCTCTTATGATTACACTCTGACCGCGCTGGATCTGGCGGTGATTCGCCAGTTGGGCGGCGAGGGGCGGAACACGGCGGAAGGTTGCGAGATTAGCGAAGATGCCGCAGAGGAGCTGGTGAACGTGCGCGGTTGCTCCTGCGGTGCGGCCGGTGGGTTCACCGGCTTCACGTGGTACAGCGACACGCGGGAATTCGCGGCGGCGAATCGCAAGTTAATCGTGGCCCGGCTTCGCGAACAGATTGACGAGGGGCTTTTTATGGACGAGAATGGAAAGTCGCGTGGGGTGATTGGAGCTGTGACGATGTTTGCTTGCCTCAAAAGCGAAAATCCCGCCATGATTGAGGAGGAGGCCGCGCGGGTGCTGTTCGGGCCGTTGAAAGACATACGCAGCGGTGATCTTGACATCGTGGCGAATGCGCTTGCGTGGGGTGCGCTTGAGGATCTGGCGTTTGCGCTGGACGGGCAGGAAATAGCGAAAGACTGACAAGGAGGTTTTACGATGGACGAGAAGATTCTGGAAGTGGTCGAAGTCGCGGTTGCCATGGCGTGGCTGGCGCTGCC
>JAFPNP010000113.1 GCA_017411125.1 Kiritimatiellia bacterium | reverse complement strand
GCATCTTGGAATGGCGTTTCCGCTAGGCATGGCGAAACCTTGCATCCTCTGACGGCGCATGCGCGTGCAATGGGCCACAGTACGGAGGATCGCGGCATGGACGGCGGCGTCAAGCGCCGCCGTTTTTGCCGTTTCATGGTTCCTGATCGATCCGCATCTTGAAGATGCCGAGTCGTATCCTGGCGGCGTCGTGCTGCGCGACAACGCGGGCAGCGTCCTGCGCGTGTCGCTCGGCCCGGGAGACGTGGATTGCCGTCCATACTACGCCGCCTCCACCAACGACTGGATCGTGAAGGCGATTGTCGCTTCCGAGGACAAGCGGTTCTTCCGGCATTCCGGAGTGAATCTTCCAAGCGTTCTTCGCGCTGCGTTCCAGAACGTCACGTCCATGCGCCGGGTGAGCGGCGCGTCAACGATCACCATGCAGGCCACGCGCCTAATACGCCCGCACGCCCGCAACCTTGCATGGAAATATGTGGAGGCTTTCCGGGCGATGAAGACGGAGCTTGCGCGCGACAAGCTATGGATTCTTTCGCAGTATCTCAACCGCGCACCGTTCGGGTCGAACCTTGTGGGCGTGGAGGCCGCCGCGCAGGGATGGTTCGGCAAGCGGGCGCGGGATCTCGGCATTGGCGAGGCGGCGCTTTTCGCGGGGATGGTGCAAAGTCCGTCGCGTTTCCGTCCCGACCGGCATCTCGACCGCGCCATCGCGCGGCGGGAGTACGTGTTGGACAGGATGTACGCCCTCGGCATGATAACGGCGGAACAGCGCGAGGGGGCGTCGAAAAGCGTACCGGAGATCAAGCGGGCTCCGCGTCCGTTCGATGCTCCGTTCTTTTGCGACTGGGCGGCCAGGCGTGTAGCGCGGGCCGGACTTGCGGGCGGTGACTTCGCGACGACGCTCGACGCCGACGTGCAGGCGCGCGCGACCTCGCTTGTGAACCGCGCCGCCGCAAACGGCTATTCCGCAGCCGCCGTCGTGATGCGCGTGGACACCGCCGTCGTCGTCGCCCTCGCCTGCTCCGGCGACTACTTTTCGAAGGACGCGGGGCAGGTGAACACCGCCGTCTCGCCGCGTCCTGCCGGTTCGACGCTGAAGCCGTTCCTTGCCGCCGCCGCCATGGATCGAGGATTGGTCACGCCGGACGAGCGGCTTGCCGACGTTCCGAAATCCTACCATGGCTATTCGCCTTCGAACTTTGACGCCACGCACCGCGGCGAGGTGAAACTCTCCGACGCGCTCGTTCTCTCGCTCAATCTGCCGTTCGTGCAGTTGCTGCAGCGGCTCGGCGTTCCGCGTTTCGGAACCGTTCTGCGCGCGCTTGGATGCCGCAATCTCGGCGGCCCGGACGAGACGTTCGGGCTTGGTCTCGCCATCGGGAATGCGGAAGTGACGTTGGTCGAGCTGGTTGGCGCCTATGGATGCATTGCGCGCGGCGGCACGTGGATGGAGCCGCGCGCGCTTGCGGTCGAACGCTCGACGCCCGCGAGGGTGTTTTCGCAAGGTGCGTGCTGGCTCGTCTCCGACATTCTTTCCGGCGACGAACGGTCGCAAAGCGCGCTGGGCCACGCCGCGGACGTGAAGATTTCGCGTTTCGCGTGGAAGACCGGCACCTCTTCCGCGTTCCGCGACGCATGGACCGTTGCATGGAATCCGGAATACGTCGTTGGCGTGTGGTGCGGGCACAAGAACGGCTTCGGCGACACGTCTGTCGTCGGCGCAATCGCCGCCGCGCCGTATGCGTGGGAGCTGGCGCGCGGATTGTATCCCGGCGACAACGGACCGTGGTACGCCATGCCGCCGGAGGTGGTGACGCGCGAGGTCTGCGCGGAAAGCGGAATGCCGGCTGCGCCGGAGTGCCCGAAGCGCGAGGAAGGCCGCGCCCTGCGGAATGCTTCGTCGTCCGCGCTTTGCACGCGGCACAGGCGCGTGGCGGGCGGCGTAGTCGTGTCGCGCGGGGATGCCTACGTGCGCGCGTTCACGGGCGAAGCTGTCCGTGCCGAGAGACTATCCATTCGTTCGCCGCAGGACGATTCCGAGTTCCGCATGGTGCCGGGGCTTGGAATGCAGATGATCGTGTGCAAGGTTGCGGGAAACGTTGTCGACGGGGCGCTCTGGTGGTTCGTGGACGGTGCGCCGACAGGCCGGACCGTCGGTTCGCAGCCATTCGCATGGGAACCGACGCCGGGTGCGCACGTGATATCGTGCGCGACGGCGGACGGCGTGTCGGCCACCGTTCGCGTGCGCGTGACCGTCGATTGACTGCCAGGACGGCGGCCTCAGTATATGAACAGCATTTCGCGGTACTTTGGCAGCGGCCAGCGGGCGTCGTCGACGAGGTGTTCTAATGCGTCCACGGTGCGCCTCAGGTCGTCCATCGCGGCGATCTGTTCCTCGTGTCCGCCTTTGGCGAGCGCTTTGTCAAGCCGCTCGCATTTCACGTGCAGGTCGTCGAGTCCGGCGCCGAGGCGCACGGAGAGCGCCTTCAGTCCGGATGTGCCGGTCTTGAGACCGTCCTTTTTCGCCATGGAAAGCGCGGTCGCCAGCTTGGAGAACTCGTCGGCCACCACGGGGCGCACCATCGAACGGGCGATGTCGAGTGCGACGGAACCTTCTATGCGGATGCGGCGGTGGTAGTCTTCCAGCGCGATTTCATACCGGCTGGCCAGTTCGCCCTCGGTCAGAACGCCGTAGGCTGCGAACACTTTCTGGTTGGCGGGATCGCGGAGAGGCTGGATGGCGGACGGGGTGTCCGGCAGATTTGGCAGCCCGCGCCGCGCGGCCTCCTTCGCCCAGTTTTCGGAGTAGCCGTCGCCAGAAAACAGGACGCGCTTGTGGGCGCGGATGAGGCGCTGGAGGAGCTTCTGGAGGTTCGCGTTGAAGTCGCCGTCCATCGCGTCGAGCTTGTCGGACACCGCGTCCAGCGACTCCGCAACGATGGTGTTCAGAACCATCTGGTTCATGGCGCAGTTCTGCGAGGAACCAGGGGCGCGGAACTCGAACTTGTTGCCCGTGAACGCGAACGGCGATGTACGGTTGCGGTCGGTGGTGTCGCGGGGGAGCGGCGGGAGGGTGTCCACTCCTATCTTCAGTTTGGTGCGGCCTTCCGCGCGCGCCGAGGTCCCCGTCTCGATGGACTTCATCACGGCGGAAAGTTCGTCGCCGAGGAAGATGGATATGATGGCGGGCGGAGCCTCGTTCGCGCCGAGGCGATGGTCGTTGCCGGCGCCGGCGGTCATGGCACGGAGAAGGTCTGAGTGTTTGTCCACGGCACGGATCACGGCGGATAGAACGGTTAGGAAGATGGCGTTTTCCTTCGGGTTGGAGCCGGGTTCCAGCAGGTTGCGGCCGTTGTAGGCGATCGACCAGTTGCAGTGCTTGCCGCTGCCGTTGACGCCTTCGAACGGCTTTTCGTGAAGCAGGCACTCGAAGCCGTGGCGTTCCGCCGTCTGGCGCAGCACTTCCATGACGAGCATGTTGTGGTCCACGGCGAGGTTCAGGTCTTCGAACACCGGCGCTAGCTCGAACTGCGCGGGGGCGACTTCGTTGTGGCGCGTCTTGGCGGGGATGCCGAGCTTCCAGAGGATGTCCTCCACTTCCGTCATGAACTTCAGCACGCGCGGACGGATTGCGCCGTAGTAGTGGTCTTCGAGCTGCTGGTGTTTCGCGGGCGCGGCGCCGAACACGGTGCGCCCGGTCTGCAGCAGGTCGGGACGCTGCATGTAGAAACCCCGGTCAACGAGGAAGTATTCCTGTTCCGCGCCGAGCGTGACGGAAACGCGTCCGTCCGGCTGCCCGAAGTGGGCCATGAGGCGGCGAAGCGCCTTCTTGAGCGCCTGCACGGAACGGAGAAGGGGTGTCTTGGAGTCCAGCGCCTCGCCGCGGTAGGAGCAGAACGCCGTCGGGATGCAGAGCGTCGCGCCGTTCGCGTGGCGCTTTATGAACGCGGGGCTCGTGGGATCCCATGCCGTGTAGCCGCGCGCCTCGAAGGTGGAGCGAAGGCCTCCGGACGGGAAGCTGGAAGCGTCCGCCTCGCCGCCGATGAGGTTTTTCCCGCTGAACGCCTGGACGGCCTGCGCGGTGCCGCGAGGCTCCACGAAGCTGTCGTGCTTTTCCGCCGTGCCGCCGGTGAGCGGCTGGAACCAGTGCGTGAAGTGCGTCGCGCCCTTTGCGAGCGCCCAGTCCTTCATCGCATGCGCCACGTCGTCCGCGATGGACGGGTCGAGCGGCTTGCCTTCGTTCACGGTCGCGAGCAGTTTCGCGGCGGTCGCTTTCGGCAGAAAGGCGCGTATTTCCTTTTCGCCGAACACGTCTTCGCCGTATGACGACATCGACGAATCCGCCGGGAGGGCGGCGGACGGCGCGTCCGGCAGCCGTTCGGCTATCGAGTTGATTGCGTGTATGCGGTTGTTCTTGCTCATTGAGGTACTTTGGGGTTTGTCCGCTGACGGTCGTAATTATAGCATATCGCGGGGGCGGGCTGCAACGGTGCGGGCCAGTTCCGTCCAATCGTAAGTCTGCAGTGCGCCGAAGACGGTGTCTGCGAACGAGAACTGGAGCTTTTCGTTTTCGACCACCGCCCGCCACGAATGCGGCGGGTTCTTGGCTGCGAAGGACGCGAACACGTCCCGTTCGAGGAAGCACGCATGAGCGGCCGGTATCGCCGCCGCGCCGTGCGCCACGGCGTCGACTTTGCCGACGCCGGCCATCTTCGCGAAATGCCGTGCGGCGATCGCAGCGTCTTCGGCGCGCTTCGCGGCGAGGTTTTCGCCGATCGTCATCGAAAGGAGGGCCATGGTCTCGTCGGCCCGTTTCGCTCCGTAGAAGTGGTGTTTCGCTTTTGCCGTTGCGCCGAACCCGCGCAGCTCCGCCACGGCCACGGCGCGTCCTTCGCCCAGAAGACGCTTGGCTTCGTCTGCGAGCGCGGCGCTCGGCTTGTCTGCAAACAGAATCGTCGCCCCGCCGCCGCGTTTTGCCGGGAGGAACGCGTACATTGGAATCGGCGTCATGTCGTCGTCGCGCGAAAGGACGAGGCGCACCGCCCTGCCGTCCGCGCACGCGGTGGAGTTTTCCGCGACAGCCGTCGCCGAAAGCGCGGACAGGGGTTTCGCTCCGCATGCGGAACGCACCGATTCTGGCGTGGGCGGCTTGCGCGTCTTGTCGAGGCGGCGGAGTTCGTCGCGCATTATGTCGTAGACGCTTCTCGCTCCGGGGATGTCGAGCGTCGAGCCGGTCTTCGTGACGAGCTTTTCTCTGTCGCCGGCAAAAGCCAGACCGGAGTTTCCGGGCGCGTACTTGAAGCCTGTGTCTATCCGGCGCATCGGCGCGACGTCTTGCGGCCAGGCCGCCGAGTCTCCGCCCGCCCATCTGCGGATCCAAAGCATCGCGGCGTTGCGCGTCGATTCGTACCAGTGGTGCGGACCGGGCGCTTCCATGAGGGCGACCCTGTCCGCCGCGCCGAATGTCGAATATATTTCCTTCGCCCGCTCCAGCGTCGCGAGCGAACCCATGAACGGAAAGTAGTCGCCGTGCGTCGCGACGATCATCGTTGCGG
>JAFPNP010000112.1 GCA_017411125.1 Kiritimatiellia bacterium | reverse complement strand
GGTCTCGGACGCGGCGGCGCCGGCGTCGAAGGTTTTACGTATGTGCCAGGCGGCTACGTGAGCGCGATCTGCGACATCAACGCCGCGCGCCGCAACCACAGGCTTGCCTGGCTCAAGGCCAAGAAAGCCCCCACGCCGAAGGTCTACGGCGACAAGGGGCCTGAAGACTGGAAACGCATGTGCGAAGACCCCGACGTGGATCTGATCTACAACGCCACGCCTTGGGAACTGCACGTGCCGATCGCGCTCTACGCGATGGAGCACGGCAAGCACGTCGTAACGGAAGTGCCCAGCGCGTTCACGGTGGAAGAGTGCTGGAAGCTCGTCGAAACGAGCGAGCGTACCAAGCGCCACTGCATGCAGCTCGAGAACTGCTGCTACGGCGAGTCCGAAATGCTTGCGTTCAACATGGTGCACCAGGGTCTGCTCGGCACGATTTCGCACGGCGAGGGCGCGTACATACACGACCTGCGCGGCTACAACTACGCGAAATGGAACGAGGAGAAAGGCAATGGCGGCTACTGGAACTACTGGCGCCTCAGGCACAACGCCGTCCACGGCGGCAACCAGTATCCGACCCACGGCCTCTGCCCCATCTGCATGGACATGGACATCAACCGCGGCGACTGTTTCGACTTCCTCGTCTCGGTCGACTCCCTGCAGGCCGGTTTCCTCGAGACCGGAGCCCGCTTCAAGGGCAAGTCTGCGGAAGACGAGTGGCGCCGCAACCTCAAGGTTAAGATGGCGGACATGAACACCACAATCATCCGCACCGTCAAGGGGCGCACCATCATGGTGCAGCACAACGTCGGCACTTCGCATCCCTACACCCGCCTCAACCTCATCCAGGGAACGCAGGGCGTGATTTCCGACTTTCCCCTTCGCATCGCAATCAATTCGCACAGCTACGACGAGAAGAAAACCGCCGAGCTGCGCGAAAAGTACAAGCACCCGCTCTGGAAGCAGGCGGGCGAAATCGCCAAGAAGGTCGGCGGCCACGGCGGCATGGACTTCCTCATGGTGCTGCGCCTGAGCTACTGCCTCCAGAACGGCCTCCCGCTCGACATGAACGTATACGACCTCGCGAGCACGTGCTGCCTGTGCGAACTCACGGAGAAGTCCGCCGACAACCGCGGCCGCTCGATCGACATCCCAGACTTCACCCGCGGCGCATGGAAGACCGCCCCGAAACTCGGCCTCGTGGACGTCGACATCGCCAAACTCGGTCTCAAGGTCTGACAAACGGATTCGACGATGGGAAAACCGCTTCACATCATAGTATGCGGGTCGCTCGTTCCCGACCCGCTCCAGACGCTTGAACCGGTCGAGACGCCGCAGGGCCCCGGCCTCAAGAACGAGCAGATGCTGCCGAGCGTGCTCGACCCGTGGGCCGCATGCGCACTCTACGAGGCCGCCGCACTCGCGAAATCCCGTGCAGGTTCCAAGGTGACGCTTGTCGCGCTAGGCCCCAAGGCCAAACTGCAGCAGCTGATGATGACAGTCGCGCAGAAGGCTCCGTTCCAGCTCGTCGCCGTGAACGCCCCCGCCGGCGGATTCACCGATGCGCGGGAGACCGCCGCCGAGCTGGCGAAGGCGATACGGTCCATTCCCGACCTCGACCTCTCCTCCACGCTTCTCTTCGGCGGCTGCGCGAGCGCGTCCCGCGATGCGGGCGTGACGCTGCAGTTCGTGGCCGAAACGCTGGGGATCGGCGAGTTCTTCATGGCCGTGGACGAACTGAAGCTCGCTGACGACGATACGTTCACCGTGCTGGAGCGCGTAGAGGGCGGACAGTACCAGTCCTCCACGTGCGCGGGATTCCCCGCCGCCGTCGGCTGGGCCACCGGAAGCCTGCCGGAACCGCCGAACAACCCGCAGACCGGCATGATGAACATGCGCGGCGTGATGCCCGCGCTCATGAAAGCCCCCACAGCGAACGTCGGCGCGGGCGGCATCGCGTACGCAAAAGCGGAGGTGCCTGCCGCGAAGCGCGATACGGTGGTGAAGAAGGACATGACGGCGGACGCAATCGCCGCCGAAATCGTGGAGTGGATCAAGCAATGAAGACGGCGGCTTTCAATCTTTCCGGCCAGGGCGTTTTTGCGCAGGACGTTCCCGCGCTTGCGGACGCCATCAAGGCCAGCGGCGCAGAAATCGTGCTGCTTCCAGGCACGTCCCGCGTCCGCCGCTGCGCAGGCGCGGCGGCGATGCGAGCCGGCGCGCAGGTGGATACGAACGTGGTGAGCCTCGCCATAGACGGCGAAACCGCCACCGCGCAGCGCTGGCTTTACCGTCAGCGCATACTCGTCACGTTCTCCCGCGCGGCGCGTCCGTGGGTCGTAGTGACGGATCCCTCGCTCTTCGACGAAATCTGCGCCAAGGCGGGCGCAACGCCCGCCGCGCTCGACCCGGCGCCCGCAACCTCCTCGCGCACGAAGGTGAACGGTCTCGTTGCGGCTGGCGGCGGCGGCGAATCGACGATAAAACCCGATGCAAAGCTTCTCTTCGTGGCCGGCGCGGGCTGGACCAAGAAGCAGGCGGACGGCGCGGCGCATCTGGACGATGCCGCCGCCACGATTACCGGTTTCCTCGCGAAGTCCGGCGCGTCGCTCGGCTCCTCGAAGAGCCTCGTCGACATGCCGGAGGCCGCAAAAGCGTTTTCCTTCATGTCCCACATGAACCAGGTGGGCCAGACCGGTTCGACGCCACGCCACGCCAAGGGGCTTGCAACCTGCTGCCACGGCGAAGAACCGCACGTCGTCGGCTGGCGCTTCGTGACGGAACGCCGCGCCGTGAACCTCGACGCGAACTGCGGCTGGGCGCAGGGCAAGGCGGACGTCCTCTACGTGGCCGACGCATTCGAGGTGATGAAAAAGGTAAACGAGCTGCTCTGAAATGCCGGAGCAGGAGCAGAAGCCGGCGCGCAAGTCGGCCATGGTCGGCGTCGTCGGACGCACTAACGCGGGCAAGTCCACCGTCGTCAACCTGATGGTCGGCGAAAAGGTGTCTATCGTCAGCCCCGTGGAGCAGACGACGCGCAACACCATACGCGGCATAGTGGAGGATCCACGCGGACAGCTCGTACTGCTGGACACGCCCGGCCTCCACAAGGCCGTCGGACCGCTCGGAAAACTGCTCAACGGCATGGCGCGGGCGTCTTCTGCCGGAGTGGACATACTGCTTGTAGTGTTCGACGCCGCGCACGAGCCGCAGATGGAGGATGCGGGCTGGATGGCCCGCGTCGTCCGCGAGCGCCCCGGGAAAACCGTGTTCGCGCTGAACAAGTGCGACCGCGCCCCTTTCTTCGAAACCATGTTCCGCGACGCATGGAAAGAAGCCATGCAGAAGTGCGAACAGCCCTTCCCGGAGCCTCGCTGGGTCACGTGCTGCGGCATACGGAAAGGCGGATGCGACGCGCTGCTAGACGCCCTCTACGAACTTGCCGAGCATGGTCCCGCGCTCTTCCCGGAAGACGTGGTGACGGACTATCCGCGAAAGCTCGCCATCGCCGACGTGGTGCGCGAGAAGCTGATACAGCGCCTCCGCGACGAAGTGCCGCACGAAGTGGGCGTGGCGGTGAAGGACATCGCCGAAGACCGCAAGCGCGGCTGGGAGGTCGCCGTCACGATCTACGTAAACCGCCCTTCCCAGAAAGGCATCGTCATAGGGCCGCGCGGTTCGCTGCTCAAGGCCGTGCGCCAGAGTTCCGAACCGGAACTGTCCGACATGTTCGGAGTGAAGGTGCGTCTCGAACTCTGGGTCAAGGTCGAACCCAACTGGATGAAGAACAGCAGGCTTCTGGCTGAAATGGGCTACCTCGGCGCGACGCGCTGACCGATGTTTGCAACCGAAAGGGACATGCGTTATGGGGATCGAAAACATTTGTTGCCGAACGCTGGTCGGCACACTGGCCGTTCTTTTGGCGACGCCGCCGATCGCCGGCGCGAACGCGCCGCAGACGGTGCAGCTCGGAATTCTTACGCCGCCGGCGGGAACCGCGCCGCGCATCAACGGCGCACGGGTGTTCGGGGTGCGCCCCGGCCACCCCATCCTGTGGCGTCTGCCGGTAACAGGCAAACGCCCGATGCGCCTCGCGGCGGAAGGATTGCCGCCAGGCGCCACGTTCGATTCAACAAGCGGCGTGCTGGGCGGCGCAGTGTCTAAGCGAGGAACATACCCGATCGTTTTCACGGCAGAGAACGGCGAAGGCCACGCAAAGCGCGTGCTGAAGCTCGTCGTTGGCGAAAAGATCGCACTCACGCCGCCGATGGGATGGAACTCGTGGAACCGTTTCAATTTCAAGGTCACGCAAAAGGACATCAAGGCTGCGGCGGACGCGATGGTGTCGAGCGGCCTTGCCGACCACGGCTGGACTTACGTGAACATCGACGACTTCTGGCAGAACAACCCGTATCGGTTCAAAGACGACCCCACGCTGCAGGGCGCCGAACGGAAACCAGACGGAACGATCAACCCCAACGCCCGCTTCCCCGACATGAAGGGGCTTGCCGGCTACATCCACGCAAAAGGACTCAAAGCCGGGCTATACTCCTCGCCCGGTCCATACACGTGCGGAATGTGTACCGGCAGCTGGGGGCACGAATGGCAGGACGCGCGGACTTGGGCGGAATGGGGTTACGACTACGTAAAATACGACCACTGCACATACGGCAAGAAAGGTTTCCGCAAGGGAATGTTCAGCCACAAGGGCGTAGGTGCCGGGCTTGACGGCGCGACGCTTCCCTACCGGCTGATGGGCGAGGCGCTCCGCGCGCAAAAGCGCGACATCGTCTTTTCGCTCTGCCAGTACGGCATGCACAACGTCTCCACCTGGGGCGCGAACGTGGGCGGCAACTGCTGGAGAACGGCTGGCGACATAAAAGACTCCTTCGCCAAGATGATCGGCAACCTAGACAGACAGGCAGGCCTGTGGCCGTATGCCGGCCCTGGCGCATGGAACGACCCCGACATGCTGGTCGTCGGCATTCTCGGAATACCATCCAAGGGCGTCGGCATGACCGAGCCGCACCCATGCACGCTGACGCGCAACGAGCAGTACACGCACATCTCGATGTGGTCGATTCTCTGCGCGCCGCTCCTCATCGGATGCGACCTCGCGAAACTCGACGACTTCACGCTCGCGCTTCTCACGAACGACGAAGTGCTCGAAACGAACCAGGACGAACTGGGCGCACAGGCCGCTCTCGTCGCAAAAGGTCCCCGTGCGCAAGTGTGGGCCAAGCCAATGCACGACGGATCGCTCGTGTTCGCGCTGTTCAACACCCATGAAGAGACGACGCGCATCTGCATCGACTACGATTCACTCGGACTGGAAGGCAAATGGCTCGTCCGCGACCTCTGGCGGCAGAAAGACGAAGGCATCTTCGGCATCAGATACTCTGTAGAAGTGCCGGGCCATGCCACGCATCTCGTGCGGCTCTTTCCGAAGGACGACGCGCGACTCGCCGAAGGCGTGGCGGACATCCGCATGAATTCCGTCTACATCCAGTTCGAGGAGCGACGCCCCGTCGGCAAACCCGGCCGGAAAGCGCCCAAATCATATCCCTGCGAACGCTGCGACAAGTGACACAAACGCATACCCTGCCAATTTACCAACACCGTAAAAACGGTCGCAGCATGTGTTGATGCAAGCCCAAGGAGGTACAGCGACGGGACGTTGCGCCGCTTGGATTTTCCGCTTGTGCCAATGAAATCAAATTTGATATGATAACGATGCACCGAGGGGAATCTGCGGGATCTTCGGGGCGCGTATGGTCTATCTCGTGGATTAAAAGGTCTAAAATCCTCATGAAACATCCTCCCTACTCTTCTTGCCCAAGCAGAGAAATGACACCGTTGCGCATAGCGTTCTGTCTGACTCTCGCCATTGTTGCGCTGGATTGCCGCGCATCGGCACGGCGCATCGAGGGCAACGCGCCCTGCCTGGTGCGCGGAGAGGGTGCGTCCATGCCAAGCGCATACATACCCGCGATGCTGTCCAATGGAAGTCTGTGCATGACGGCGGACCATCTGGGCGGCGTGCCGCTTCCCTCGCAGCGGACGAAAAGCTGCCGTTTCTCGACCGGCATCTTCATCGCCGGGCGGCGGCTCCTCTACAATCTTTACGGGCATGGCAGTTACCGGCTCACGCTCGCAGTCGACGGCAAGCCGCTCGAAAATCCCGACCGCTGGTCCCAGACGCTCGATCCGCTCGCGGCAAAGTCGATCGTCACGAACGTGTTCGGCGACGTCACGCGCGTGGTCGAAACGTTCGTGGCGCAGGGCTGCGACGTGATCGCCATCCGGCAGACGTTCCCCGGAACGGACACGGCCCGCCTCGGCGTCGGACTCGACTACACTCCGCACAGGGACGCGGAGGGGCGCATCGTCGTTGGGCCGTGGGAGGACGTGCCCGACGGGCGCGCGTATTCCTTCACCGCCTACGGCAAAAACATCGACAAGACGCGCGTCACGATCCGCCACGCGCGGGAGAACGGCGCATTCGTGACGTTCATTTCGTACACGGGGCAGAACGGCAAGCCCTACGCGGGGACGTACGCCGACCTCGCCGACCGCCACGAAGCCGCATGGCGAAAGTACTATTCCGCGTCGTCCGTGCAGTTGCCGGACGCAAAACTGATGCAGCTGCGCACGATGGCGGAATACCAGTTGAAGTGCTGTGTCACGCGCTGGCACCTCCCGATCGGAATCCTCGTGTCGCACTGGAGCGGAAAGTCGTTCGCGTTCGACGAGCTGTACGGGGTGCAGGGGCTTCTCTCCGCAGGACATTTCAACGAGGCGAAGCACGTCGCGGAATTCCGGCACAAAACGCTCTCCCAGGCGAAACTGCGCATCAACGGAAGCGGAGCACGGTGGTTTTGGCTGTGCTTGGAGGACGCCCTCCTGGAGGCATCTCCGCCGGGGCATTGGCTCGACCACATCTTCCACATGTCCGCAATCGCACAGACCTGCAACCTCGCGGCGGCGTACACGGACGACCTGACCTTCCTGCGCAAGAAGATGTATCCCGTGATGCGCGAGTGCGCGCGCTTCTACCGTTCGCAATGCATCTACGATGCGCCAGACGGTTCGTCGTTCGTCTGCAAATGCACCGACCTCGAACGCCTCGGCGCGGCGAAGGTGCGCCCGTGCATGACCACGTGCGGCATCATCCACACGTTCAGAATCTGCGCCGACGCCGCGGACCGTCTCGGCGTGGACGCAAAGGAGGCGGCGGACTGGCGGGAGAAGGCCGCCCGGCTCGAAAAGTCGCTGCCCGTGAAATACGGACGCTTCGTCCCGGCTGCGGACGCGACGGAAGCGGTCTCGATGGGTACGCTCGCCGGATATTTCCCTTTCCCGATCTTCCCGCGCGGGCACAAGGAGCAGACGGCGGCGGTCGATTTCTTTCTTGCGCAGGGAACGAAGGCCGGCAACATGTACAAGACCGGCAAGAAGATATGCCCTTGGTATGCGGCCACGATGGCGATCGCGGCGCAGCGGGCGGAAAGGTACAGGAAAGTCTATCCGCTCCTCATGGAGGCTGCGTCGTCGTCAGGATGCTACGGGGAGATATGGGAGATCAACGAGCCGGGCGTGGCGGAGTTTCGGCCATGGTTCATGACGGGCGCCGGCAACTGCCTTTACGCCATCAACCAGATGCTGCTTTCGGAGCAGGACGACGAATGCCTCATCGGCGCGGGCGTTCCGAAAGAATGGAAAGACTGGTCGTTCCGCCTGCCCGCCGAGAGCGGCTTCGAGGTCGAATGCGTCGTCAAGGGCGGCAAGATGGATCGGCTTGTCTTGCGGCCGCGCCACGTCGATCCTTCGCGCAAGGTAAAACTTGTGCTGCCCGACGGTTCGCACCGCAAAACCTCGCTGGACAGACCCGAAATCACGATATGCAAATGAACCGACGGAAAAGTTTCCACCATAACACACAACAAACAATGAAAGACTATCTATGAACAAGACTATCTGTACAGTCGGGGCGATGCTTGCCACCGCAATGTTCGCCGCCGCGGCGGAGGTCGTGTCATTCAAAGACGCGGCCAAAATCAAGAGCTGGGACGCGTGGGACGACAAGGCTCCGCCGGACGCCAAAGTGTCGGGCGCCGCAGCCACGACGAAAAAAGAGAAAAAATGCGTCACATGGAAGCGGCTCAACGAGCTGGATCCCGGCCTCAAGGAAATAGGGAGCCTCGCCGTGCGCGACGCGAAGGACGTCAAGTCGTCGAAGTGGTCGATCGGCTGCGAGACGATGGACCGCGACTATGCGGACTGGAACGCATACAAGCACCTCCTCGGCCCGCTTGGCGTAAAACACGGACGCCTCTTTTCCGGCTGGGCCAAGACAGAGCAGGCAAAAGGGAAGTACGACTTCTCTTGGTTCGACCCGCAGGTACGCGAAATGGCGGCGATGGGCGTGAAGCCCTGGATCTGCCTCGCCTACGGCAATCCGGTCTACGGCAGCGACTTCCGCCTCGGCATGAAGGTGAAACAGATCACGGACAAGCCGGAGGCGTTCGACGCATGGATCAAGTACTGCGTCGCGTGCGTGGAACGCTACAAGGACGTGGTCGACGAATGGGAAATCTGGAACGAGCCGTTCGGGCAGGGGCCAGAATACGCGGAGATGTTCTACCGCACCGGCAAAGCCATCCGCGCCGTGCAGCCGACGGCCAAGCTGTACTGCACGGCGATCTCCTTTCCTAAGGACTACACGTGCGTAATGGAGAAACTCAAGAAGGAAAACGCTCTCGACCTCGGCTCGTACTTCATCTACCATCCGTACAACGCGAACCCCGACGCTTCGTATGCGCGGATCGCGGAGCCGCTGCGCAAACTCGTGAAGTCGTACAGCGGCGCGTTCGACATCATGCAGGGCGAAGTCGGATGCCCGTCGCAGCTGGAGTTCGGCCACGCGCTCAGAAACATCGAGTGGAGCGAATACGCGCAGGCGAAGTGGCTTCTGCGCCGCACCATAGGCGACGCGGCGCGGAACATTCCGTCCAGCGTGTTCACGATGATCGACCTCCAATACACCTTCATGCTCCAGAGCTTCGGGCTCGTGCGCTCCAACACGCTCAAGGAGTTCGTCTACCGCCGCCCGTCGTACTTCGCGATGCAGAACGTGTTCGGTCTGCTGGACGACGAGGCGCGGCCCGACAAAATCTCAATACAGAAGAATTTCGAGGTGACGAAGAAATTCGACCCTCGCGACAATCATCCCCGCACCCTCACGTCCGTGCGCTTCATACGCCACGGCAAGACGCTGCGGTTCCTGTGGTTTTCCGATTCGCGCCCGTCGTCCGAACTCGGTTTCGACGCCGTTCCGCTGCACTTTCCGGGAAAGCTCTCCAATCCAGTCTGGGTCGACATGATCACGGGCCGCGCGTTCGAGATCCCGTCCGACCGCGTGAAACACGAGAAAGACTTCACGATCCTGCGCGACATCCCGATGTGGGATTCGCCCGTGATGATAGCGGACAAGCTCTCCATCCCGATGCGCAAAGACTGGGCGAAGATGACGCCGTACGAGCTTGTCGATTCGATCTACCGTCCGGGACAGTTCAAGAACAAAATGAAGGCGATGCCGCCGAAAGACAGCCAGCCGTGGATGAAGATGTCGACGAAGGACTTTCTGCCCTTCATCGACAAGTACGGGCAGTTCCGCTGGCGCGACTGGCCTGGCAAGACGACGTGCGACGAAGACCTGAAGCGCGCCGCCGAGGAAGAGGAGAAGGACCTCGCCGTGCACCCCGGCCCGGCAGACTGGAACAAGTACGGCGGCTGGGCGAAAGGCCCGCAGCTCAAGGCGACGGGGCGCTTCCGCACGGAGAAGGTGGACGGCAAGTGGTGGTTCGTCGATCCCGAGGGACGCCTCTTCTGGTCGTTCGGGGTGATGCGCGTCTCTGCGTCCAACGCGATGACGCCGCTCAACGGCGACACCGCTACGCCGCGCACGGGCTACCCGATTCCCGACCGCGACTGCTTCTACGAATGGCTGCCGCCGGCGCCCGGCGCGGCGGATGAGACGCCCTTCTCCAAATTCTGGACCACCCGCGACGAACTGCTGTGGCCGTTCTACGAAGCACGCAACGAAACGCGCGTGTTCGACTTCTCGTCCGCCAATCTCTACCGGAAGTACGGCAAAGACTACTATGCGAAGTTCACCGACATATCGCACCGCCGCCTCAGGAGCTGGTGCGTGAACACGATCGCCTCCTCGTCGGACAAGGCAATCTGCGCCGCCCGGCGCACACCGTACTACGACCGCGTGGAGCGAATGTCACGCTTTATCGAGGGCAGCGCGAACTTCTGGTTCAAGTTCCGCGATCCGTGGGACCCGACGTTCCGCACGAGCGTCCTGGAAGCACTCGCGAAACGCGGCGAACAAGGGCACGATCCGATGTGTCTCGGCTTCAGCATCGACAACGAGATAGCATGGGGTTCATCGCCCTCGCAGCTTGCGGAGTGGACGCTTCGTTCGCCCGCCGACCAGCCAGCCAAAGCCTCGCTCGTCGAATTCATGAAGAAGAAATACGGCGAGATCGCAAAGCTGAACGCGGCGTGGAAGGCGTCGTACACCGACTGGGCCGACCTTCTGCACACGCTGACGCTTCCTGGCGACGCCGCGAAGAAAGACCTCGCCGACTTCACTGGCGTGATAGTGGAAGAATACTTCAAGCGCACGAGGGCGGCGGTGAAGGAGTTCGATCCGCAGCTGCTGTACCTCGGCTGCAGGTTTGCCGGCGTGGCCACCGCGAAGCCGTGGGTGATCGGCCCGTGTGCAAAATACAGCGACGTGATAACCTACAACATCTACAACTGGGGCGTGCGGGGCTTCAATCTGCCGAAAGGAGTGGAAGACAAGCCGGTGCTCGTCACGGAGTTCCATTTCGGCGCGACGGACCGCGGCCCGTTCGGCGCGTCGCTGCGTCCGACGGCGAACCAGTCCGACCGCGCGGAGAAAATCAAGGGCTACGTGCGTTCCGCGATCGGAAATCCGCAGATCGCGGGCGTCCACTGGCACCAGTATTCAGACCAGGCGACGACGGGACGCTTCGACGGCGAGAGTTCGCAGGTCGGCTGGACCGACGTCTGCGACAGGCCTTATGCCGAGACGGTGAAGGCCCTGCGCGAAGTCGGCGCGGAAATATACTCGAAACGATAGGCGTCGCGAAGGCGCGAAGCCGATCAGCAAAGACGCCGAATACCGGCGGCCGGGATTCTGGCGACAAGCTTCGAAAGATTGCCGCCAGGATCGAGCGAGCCAAGAACGAGAGACGTGCAGTTGGCGAGAATCCAGCGGTTGCGGGCGGTGGCGGTAGCGGCGGAGGCACGGGTGGCGGAAACAGGCGAAACGATCAGGAGGCGACCATGACCGACGGGATCGCGAAACTCTTCCGGCACGGTTTTCCACAACGAATGGGCGAGAACAAGGATGATCGGCACTCTGCCGCGAAGAAGGCACTTGAGCACATCCTTTTCCAGCGGACTCTGGAATCCGCTGACGATGCACGTTTCGGTATCGCGAATCTTCTCTGCCCACTCGTAGCACTTCAGCACGTCGGCGGCCGAAATTCGCCGCGACGAAAGGAACGCCACCTTGTCCGGGAGGTCAAGTAGCGCCGCATTGCCGATCATCTGGAGGTTCGTCGTCATGTCAGATGGCAAAATAACCGCCGTTCTTTGGCGCATCGCGGAACTCGATCTTGCCAGAATCCTTCAATGTCCGTACATATCGTTCAACAGTCTGAACGCTTTTACCGATCAAGGTTGCCAGTTCATTCGCACGTTTTCCGGGGTAGGTCGCGATCACATTCAAAAGTGCGTTTACTCCCTCATTTACTCCCTCATCATTTGCATGTTTTACTCCCTCATCATCTAATGCGATAGATTGCCCCATCAGCCGCAGAAGCTCCTTCTGCGGCTCGCAGACGCGATCGCGAATGAATCGCACGAACGGCGCGGGAGTCCGTCCGGCCTTGTCCAGCGTCGCAATGTACTCATGACGGCAGATTGGCGGAATGATTGCAAGCGACCAACCGGCCCTGAGCAAAGCAAGGTTCATCAAAAGCCTGGCGACGCGACCGTTCCCGTCCACAAAGGGATGAATGTAAACGAATTTCTGATGGACAAGCGCGGCTAACTCGACAGGATACAACCGCCCCTCGTTTGCCGCCATCCATCGGACAAATTCCGCCATCAGTGCAGGCACCTTCTCCGGCGCAGGCAAGACGCGGTGCGAACCGGAAATGAAGCCCCGGACTTTCCGCCACACACCGGCATTGTCCTTGTCGATTTGTCCGTAAAATAGACGATGGATTTTGAGGATGTCATCCTCAGTAACCGGCTCGTCCTTCGTCAGCTTATAGAGGAAGTCGTATGCCTTCGCATGGCCTGTCGCCTCGTAAACGTCCTTCAGCGGTTTGCCGCCGATGGTAAGCCCGTCCTCGATGACGACTTTTGTCTCGCTCTCGGTAAGCGAGTTGCCTTCCAGGGCGTTGCTCGTGTAGGTGAGTCCTACGCGGTAGTATTCGTGCAACGACTTCAACGTTTCCTTCGGAAACGGCCTCAACGCCGCAATCCTCGCGGCGTAGATATCGCATTCTCTGAACTCGCTCTTTTTCATTGGCATTTGCCTTTTGAACTTCTATCCCATAGTAAAGCTCATCACACCTTCACCACGACAAGCTTGACCTTCAAGGCTTTGGCGATTCGCTTTATGTAATTGATCTTGGCCGCAGTGCTGGAATGCATCTTCACGAACCAACCGCCTGCAATCTCGGCAACAGCAGAAAGCATTGCCGCCAGCGGAGAAAATACGCCGCGACTCCTTATCGACTTCCTCTTTCACAAGGTCGAGCGCCGTTGGCACATCCGAATGCTTGCTGATTTTGAGAGTACTCATGGGTTTCTCCTATAGGCCTATAGGTTTATGCATTGACGGGCGGCGCGATGGGCCATCACGACGCAATTGGGACGGATGAGACAACTGGGACTAGTGGGACGAATGGGACGGATCATTCGGCGCATCCCTCGTTAAGCTTGTCGCCCATGCGGTATTTGATGTCGTAGTTGATGATGAAGTCCAGTTCCTCTTCCGTAAAGCCGTAGTGCTTCGCCAGCAGTTCGTCGATTTTGTCTATGATAGGCTTGGATAGTTTAGGATAGTACTCGTCGTAAACAACCCGACCAGTGGCCTTGTAGAAAGTTTCTTTGCGATTCGCATTCTTCTTGTAGTCCGAAAAGAGGCGATTCACCAAGCCTTCAGGGAAATCCACATTGGGGATGTGGAACGATTCAATTTCGCGAAGGAGCAAATGGCGGCAATCAGAAAAACACGCAAACCACCAATAAAAAAGTGAGGAGTTATAGGCCACAGCTACAACCGCAAAATTATTAGCAACAAGCAAATTCTTTACTTGGACAGAAATTGATTCACCCTGTCTATCGCTGTAGAAATATGGCGGTGTATCCGTAAAGCGGAGAAAATAGCGTGGGGCATTGTGATAGTAAAGGGGTTTGCCATCCCCGGCAATGAACGAATACAACTGGGGCAATCGACAGACCTTCTCATAGATGGAGCGTTCAAGTGCGCTTTCGAATTTGCTTATCGAAACATAGCCAGGCAGGACTGCCCCTGTATAGTGAATCGTCTCAAAGAGGGAGTTACGCGCCTCTTCATTCCACCGGCGGTAGTTTGTCGAGAAAAGCCCGCTCCCGCCAAGCAGATAGATGAGCAGCCGTTGGTCTACGCCATCGAAGAGTTTTGAAGGGCGTGTATCGTAGGTAGAGAACCAGCCTTTCGCTTTAACGAAAATGTCGAATAGCGGCTTCATGCGGTCAGTGCAAATCGCAGAGTGCGGAATAATCATACCGCGCCGGCCTTTGGCGGAAAGTATGGCTTCAGCCCTTTCGGCAACAAACGCATAAAGATTGCCGCATGATTCGGTCTTATAGCCGCAGATCTTATAGTCCTTGACTTTGCTGTATTCCACATACGGCGGGTTGCCGATGATGACATCGAAGCCGCCGTTGGCGACGGTGATTCCATAGAACTCGGAATACCAGTGGAACGGCTGCGTCTTGCGCTTCCACTCAAGGAAAGCAGGAGAGGGAAGATGGGACTGATGGGACTGATGGGACATCTGGGACTGGGGCGCAGAAGTCGCCGTTGTCCCAGTCGTCCCAATCTCCGGCGATATGCCATACTGCCGGTATGCAATTGCCCGGTCAAGTTCGTCGTTGAGCGCGGCGAGCTTTGCGTTTAGCTTTTTCTTTGCATCGTAAAACTCGGGCGATCCTTCCGCCGTCTGCTGAAGCGACTTGAAGCGTTCGTAGAGGTCCGATATGTCAGCGGCCTTGGCCTCGACTTTGTCGTACGCCTCCGTATCGAGAGCAAGTTCGTCTGGCGGCAGTATCGCGTCCTTCACGCCCTGCGGATTGGCGAAACCGACGAGCGTGTTGCCGCAGCGGATGTTGAAGTCGATGTCGGGGAGCGGATCGAGTCCGAGATTGTCAGCCATGTCGTCCACATCGACCACGGCGACCATCTTGAGGAAGAGGCGCAACCGGGCAATTTCCGTAGCCTCGCGCATGATATCGACGCCGTAGAGGTTGCGGAGGATGATGCTCTTGTAGATACAGTACTTGAGATTGCCGCGATACTTCGTCTTGAGCGCTGAAAGTTCGTCCTTGAACTTCTCGGGCCAATCTTCCTGCATTCGCGTGAGGCAGATTTCGTAAAGCGGTTCAAGGATGTTGAGCGCGGCGAAGAGGAACGCCCCCGATCCGCAGGTGGGATCGAGAACCGTCACGCGCGAAAGCGCGTCGTAGAAATGCCGCACGAAAAAGTGGTCGGTCGTTTTGGAAAGCAAGTCTTCGACAAAGGAACGGATGTCGAGGTTGAAGGTGATGAAGTCGTTGATGTCCGCGATTTCGCCGGCGGCGATCTTGCCGCGAAGCTCCTGGCAGCGCTGGCGGCGCGCGACCGTCTCGCGCCAGATTTCGGTGGGCAGGGCGAGGTCGGACGCGGCAGGCTTGTTCCATCCGGCGCGACGTGCGCGAAGCGTCTCCTGCGGTTCTACGGCAACGCCCTTTTCGATTTCGTCCGGCAACGGCAGATCGACGCCCTTGCGGACAGCGGGGAAGATGTAACTGTCGCCAGACTCACGCAGGAACTGCCACACGAAGCCGTTTGGCTTGAATGCGGCAGGGGATTTCTTCGCCGTCTCGCATACGAGCCACGGCACGAGCGTGTTGCGGGCGATGTATTCGGTGATGTCCTCCTTGGTGTAGTAGGCGCCCATCTTCGCGCGGTCGTTGATGTACTGCTCGAAGATGTAGCCCAAGACGTCCGGGTTGATGTCCTTGCCGGAGGCGGTAATGGAGGTGTCGAGGTGCCAGCGCCACTGGTCGAAGAAGACGAAGAGGTCCTCGAACACGCTGTCGGGGATGTCGATGTCAGGGTACTTCATCTCCAGCTTGTGTACCTCTAACATGCCGCCGTTCAGATAGGGAATGCGCCCGAACTTGTCCTCGAACGCCTTTGAATGCGTGCGCTTGTTGAGTCCGTCGGCAAAGAGGACGCGGAGGAAGTCCTTGTAGAAGGTGCCGTAGAACTTGTCCTCGCCCTTCTTTTCCTGCACTTCGGAAAGTTTATGCGTGAGATACTCGGGGTCGAGGTTCAGGAAGCCCTTCTTCTGGATGAAGTAGCAGAACATCAGGCGGTTCAGCATGACGGACGCGTACCATTCGCAGTCCGATTTGTCCATGATGCCGATGATGCCTTTCACGAAGGCGTTGTGCTTGATGCGGAACTCGCGATAGAACTTCTTGGTGACGTCGGTGGAATTGACCTGGAACACCTTGTTCAGCCGGTCGAGAACGTCCACCGCACTTGGGCTGGAGCCAATCGTGAACTGGATTTCCTGGAACTTGCCGAAGAGGAAGTCAGCCTGTGCGCGTTCCTGGTATTCGATGCGGACGAGCGAACGTTTGTCGGCGGCCTTCACGGGAACCATCCAGAGGTGGTGCATCGGCTCGCCCTTCTTCACGAAGATGGCGATATAGGAATCGCCAAGCTTGCGAAGCCGGGCATCCAGGGCGTTTCGCACGGCGGTCTGCGGCAGGGACTCCACCTCGCACACGAACACGCGAACGAAAAGTTCGGCGATCTCGTTGAATACAAACCCGGTCGGCACGGCGGCCGGCCCTCCCGCGCCGATTTCGTAGCGGAGGGGGCGGTTCGAGGCTGGGCAGTTCCAGCCCGCCTCGTTGAAGAGCGAGGCGAAATCAGCGGCGGCGAGAAAATCAAGAAATTGCTGCTTTGTCATAGGGGCTCCTTTGGGGCAACTGGGACTGATGGGACGAATGAGACAGATGGTACAACTGGGACGAATGAGACATGTGGAACTTATGGGACAGTCTCAGAAGTCGCAATAGTCGCAGATGTCTTATTTGTTGCATTGGTTCCATCACGCCCATCCCTTTCTGCGCTTGATACTCCAGACGGCGCGAGATACGCGATCGCGAATCTCAGCTGCGCACTACTCCAGTTCCTCGGCGGTATTCGCGCTATCAAGCCGTGAAAACACGCTCTTGTCCCATTCCTCGCCGCGTGCAGCCGTACGCGCGGCATGCATGCGCTCGCGCACGCCGCCATGCTTCTTGAAATCCTCTTCCTGCGCGGCAATCATCTTGTCGAGCATATAGCGCGTCTGATGGCAAAGGGTCAGCATCAGATTCGCCAAGGTTTCCGGAGAACGAGACTCGAAGATCGGCTTCCATGCCGGCCATTCGGCGTTATTGATTGCGAATTCCCGCGCGGCCTTTACCTTTTCATCAGACGCCGCCCATACGGCGGCATCATGCGATTTGAGCCAGTCGAGATAGTCTTCGATCAACTCGTCGAGCGTGGCGCGGGCGACATTCGTGAGCTTGATTTCCGTTTCCTTGCTCGTGCCGCTCGCCGCGCTACCCTCGGCGATATTCTGCTTGCAGCTGCGGGCGGCCTGCGTCATCTGATCGACCGTACGGTCGCCGTGCGCCGGAAGAAAGCGGCGGCAGAATGCAACCGTGCCCTGATAGATCACATCACTCTTCTTGTAGACTATGAGATTGCGGTAGCCGCCATGCGGCAAAACGATTTTCGGGATTTCAGCCATGGCAAAGCCTCCTTTGATGGGACAACTGATACTTATGGGACAACTGAGACAGATGGGACGAATACGACCGTCCCAGAGATTTCAACTGTCCTAGATGTCTCATCTGTCCCAGAAGTCCCATTATTCACCCTCCCTCAATCCGAGCGAGCAGATGATGCGCACGACATCGCGAGGGCCTGAGCCATCTTCGTCGGCGGGCCGGGCGCACAGTTCGTTGGTGGCGTGGTATTCTTCGACAAGGTGAAGAATGTCGTCCGCGCTTTCACCCCTTGCGAACATTTTGCCGAGCGCCACTTTTGCGGATTCTCGCAACGGGTACATGAACACTTCGTTGGCAATGGCCTTGGACTGCGCCTCGAAAAGCGTCCCCTGATCCTTGCGCGTCCTGTTCTGCAAAAGGTTGAAAACTTTCCAGCGCGTCGACGATTTACCGCCCAAAACGCCTAATGAGGCCTTGCCGGTGTCGAACGAGATTTCTCTCAAGGCTCGTGCGACAAGCGCATGGTGATTGGCGAGCGGAGCAAGCGCAGGCGTTTTCGGCGTACAGGCGAGCGCCTCGAGAATAGTCGTGAGCGACTGCGTCTTCACCGTTCCGTCGGCCGCGATCCAGGATAGAATATCATTGTCATTACGCGTCCGTGCGTAGGTGATCACGCCCTCGCCGCGTCCCTCGGACGGCTTGGTGGAATATACGACGTCGGCAAGTGACATGATTCGCTTAGCAAGGGCCGGGTTGTTCTTTGTCGCCTCATCCCATATCTGATAGGCTTGCGAGGCGATGTCCACTTCGCCATCATCCTTCTCGTCCAGGACGCCGGCCTTTTCGTTGAAGATTTCGGCAAGATTCTGCTGGTTGCCCTCGAAGAAGATTTCGTCCGATCCAACGGCCTCCGCATTGGCGTTGATACGGGAATTGAGGCGGTTCGTGAGGCGGATGATCTCGTTCACACCCTCCTGCGGGAAGAACGAATAGCACCATACCCTCTCCGAGCGCTGTCCGATTCGGTCCACGCGTCCAGCACGCTGAATGAGGCGGATGATCGCCCATGGCAGGTCGTAGTTGACGACGATGTGCGCATCCTGGAGGTTCTGACCCTCGGAAAGCGCGTCGGTCGTGACGAGAATTCGCGTCTGCGCATCAGTCGGCGGAAGCGGCGAGACCTTGTTAGAGACCGGCGAGAACCGGCGCACCTGCTCGACGAGATCGGGCGTGTCGCCGTCCACCTGCGCCACGTTTGCGAAACCGCGCGATTTCAACTGCATTGCAATGTAGCGGGCGGTATCGGAATACTGCGTGAAGACAAGCACTTTCTCGGAAGGATGGTCTTTCTCCAGAAGCTTCTGCAGGGCGTTAAGCTTCTCGTCATCAGCCGGACGCCAAACGCTGCATTTGCCGATCATTTCAATAATCGTCTTAAGGTCGGGCTTCAGCGCACGGGCGAGAGACGGCTTGAAATAGGCGGGCGAAATCCATCGTACACCGCCTCCGCCCTCGGACTTGACCTTCTCGTATGCGTCAACGCCGCGTTTGGTGTACACGGATTCAAGCGTAGAAAACTCAAGGATGCTTTCACCATCCACTTCATCCTCCATCCAGCCTTCGTCAAGTTCAGTACCGACGCGCAAGGGCAAGTCGAGTCCGTTCTTAATCGCATAAAGGTACATGGAGTTGCGGACGGCATGGCGGTAGAGCGACATGAGGAACACCACGCCGCTTGAATCCATGCGCTTGCAGAAGTTGCTGCGGCAGAATCCCATGAGCCGCTTTCCTGCCGACGAAAGGCTTTCGAATATCTGTTTGTCTGCCGCCGTGACACTTGCCTGTTTCGCGGGATCAAGATATTTTACAAGACCGTATCGCGGCAGTTTCAGCGATCCCATCAAGTCCATCATGTCTTCGCAGTAGAGGCTCTCGAACTGATCACCCGGATTTGTCGTGAACTTGACCGTCTTGGGGACACGATCGGGAAAGTAGTTGCGGCAACCACCGGTCTTGCCTGGAAGATACTTTCGGGAAGGATCTGTTTCATCTGACAGCGCGTAGTTGTTCTTGATGAACGTGCGCGTTCGCCTGACAAGGAAGAGTTTCAACAGATCGCGCCAGTCATCGGAACTCTCGCTCTTCTCGAAGGCGCGGATACTTGAAACCGGCATGTCCGGGAACGCCTGGACAAAACCCTGTTCCCCGCCGTATGCGGCGATGGCGCGTTCCGGCCGAACGCCCAGGTCAGCGTCTGGATTGAGAAAGAGGCGCAGCTGCGCGGCGATGTCCGAGTAGTCCTTGTTGTAGGGCGTAGCCGTCAGCAGCAAAACATCGTTCTTCTGATAGTGCAGGAGATCGCGTATCATCGCATAGCGGCTCCCGCCGGAGTTGCGCAGATTGTGGCTTTCGTCGATGATTACCAGCCGGAAGAAACGTTCGCGCTTGGCGTCAAATCGCTTTGCAACGGGCCGAATCTCAACCTTCAGGTCATATTCGCGCGCGTATGACTTCCACATGTCAATCAAGTTCGGCGGGCAGAGAATCAAAGCGGATGAATCTTCAACCGATTCATAGTATTTCGCCACTGCACATGCCGTGATAGTCTTGCCAAGCCCTACGACATCGCCCAGCATCGCCCCGCCGCGTTTCTTCAGGTGGCGCAAAACCAGCTTGACGGCTGTCTTCTGGAATTCGTAAAGTTCCGTGTTGAACGGATGCGGCAAATGGAATTCCGAAACGCCGCCTCGCGCCTCGCGACTGAGATTGAACATGATCTTCAGGTATATCTCGTAAGGGGTGGGCTTGTTCTCCGACGCCCAGCACTCATCAAGCACCTTGACGAGATCTTGCGTTATCTCGAGACTGAACGCATCGTTCCAACGTTCCGTAAACCACTTGTCGAACTTTCGTCCGTCATCCGGATCGCCAAACTCGGCATTCAGTTCCCCATTGCGCATCAGGCCGCTGAACGTCAGATTGCTGGAGCCCATGAGCGACATGATTGGGTTGGAAGTGTCGTCCGGGCGATGAGCGAGATAGAGCTTTGCGTGAAGCGGGTAGCGAAGGTGCAACTTAACGACGACCTTGCCGTCTGTCAACTGCGCCTTGAGCTTCTGCAGGGCGGCTTCATCCTCGTTTGTCTGCAACCCAAACGTCAACTGCCGCGCAGATCGGAAAGAACGGACTGCTTCCATGCCGCCGCCTGGGCATTGTCCACAATCTTTTTGTCCGCCGAGAACATTTCACGAACCAGATCCCCCGGCTGGCGGTGCATGCCTATCAACAAACGGCAGACGCGATGCACTTTTACGGCATGCCCCTGCGCATCCTTCTCATAGACATCGGCTCCCGAAAGCGCATCAACATTGCCAGCAACAACTTCCAGCCGCGAAGGTTGAAGTAGCCGACGCAAAAGTCGGCTCGTTTGACACCGAGGTTGGAAAGAATGGCCTTCAGACCGCTCTCGAAGGACATCCCTATGTTGTCGAATATCTTAGACATTTTTCACCTCCGCCCAAACAGACGCATTCAAGTCCCTGGCGTCTCTACTTCTTGAAAAATATGAGAGTGCCCTTTTCGACCGTCCGCTCGTTCACGCGGTCGCCGGTGACGATGCGCCCGTTCATGTAGTAATACGTGGTGGGCGAACGCCAGGCCGCGCCGGCGATCTTGTACGGAGAAAGTTCTTCACTCACAGGACCGCCCTTCACGTAGCCCGGCATCGACTCCAGAGCGGCGAGGTTGCGCGGATCGCGCGAAAGTATCTGCGGCGGCGAGGGAAGCCGGCGTCCAGGCGCTGGAGGCGCCTCTTTCTTTTTCGGGACGATGAGTTTCGCGGTGTTCTTGAAAAAGCCGCAGACGCTTGAAAGCACTCCGCTGTCGTCTTCCGGCGGCGGCGCGTTTTTCGGAACGGCAGGTTTCACGATGGGCGGCGGCGCCTTGACCGTTATTACGTCTTTCTTCTTCACGGCCGGTTTCGGCGGCAGCGGCTTCACCTTCGCCACGCCCTTTTTCGGTGGCTTGCCGCCCTTCGCCGTTTTGTTCGCGACGGACTTCGGCGCCGGCGGGCGGGCGGAAATCGTCGGCTTGCTGTTGTACACGCGCGCCATGGTGTCCGTATTGCCGTAAAGCACCTGCGCAAGTTCAGGGTCGGCCTGCACGAGCCGTCTGGCCTTTACATCGGGATCGTGAGCCGCGCGCGCCGCAAGACCGAGTCTGGCGCGCACGCTCGGCATGGCGAAGAGCATTCCGCAGCGCTTGCGTCCGCGGTGCTTCTGCTTGTGCCAGGAATTTGGCGCGCCGTAAGCCACGTGCGAATGGCACACGATGCGGCCGTCCGTTATCCTGTACATCTTCTTGAGCCGCGCAAGCAGTTCGCGCAGGGCGGCGAGCTGCTGGAGGGTGACGGCCTTGTCGTGGTGGCCGACGACCTCGATGCCGATGGAGAACTCGTCGCAGTCCTCCTTGCCGTTCCACATTGACCGCCCGGCGTGGAACGCCTCGCGGTCGCGGTCCACGATGCGGTACACGGTTCCGTCCTCCGTCACGCAATAGTGCGCCTCGCCGCGCTCGCTAAGCTTGTTGAGCGAGCTTTTCGCGTGCGCCTCGGTGGTGTGCAGCACGATTAGCGAGGTCGCCTTCCGCAGCGGACGCTCCTTGTTGCGCGGAGACTTGTAGTCGTCGTTGAGGACGAGCGGTGCGGCGGCAAGCTGCGCCGGCGCGATAAGCGCCAGCGCCAGCAAAGCCGCTAGCAACCGTCCGGGCATTTCTACCCGTCAGATGTTGAGGGACGTCTTCGACCACGGTTCCTTGCCCGCGAGGAGCGAGGGCGTGGTCATTTCGGACGGAACGGGGATGCCGAGCATCTGGAGCGCCGTGGGCGCGACCGCGCTCAGCTTCGCGAGCGGGGTGAGACGCACGCCCGCCGCGTCATTCGCCACGTAGAAGCAGTCCACGAGGTTGAGCGTGTGCGAAGTCTTGACCATGCCGGTCTTGTAGTCCACCATCTGCTCCGCGTTGCCGTGGTCGGCGTAGATGAGCACGTGGGCGTCGAGTTCGAGCAGGCGGGGCACGATCTTGCCGATGCACTCGTCCACGACCTCCACCGCCTTCGCGGCGGCCTTGGGATCGCCGGTGTGACCCACCATGTCGCAGTTCGCGTAGTTGACCACGATGAAGCCGTAGGGATTGTTCTCCAGACGCTTTAGCAGTTCGTCGGTAACGTTGTACGCGTCCATCTCGGGATGGCTGGCGAACGTGGCGGGATCGAAGCGGCTCTTCACCTCCACCTGGTCCTCGCCCTCGGAAGGCGTGGTGGACTTGCCGTTGAAGAAGCTCGTGACGTGGCGGAACTTCTGCGTCTCCGCGAGACGCAGCTGCTTGATCCCGGCGCGGGAGACGACTTCGCCGAGAAGATTTTCCATGCCGCCGCCGGCGCCCATCGCGCCGAGCAGGTAGTCTTCGAATTCGTCCCAGTAGCGCGTGAAACCGAGATACGTGACCTTCGGCGCCGCATGGCGGCTGCCGGCGTAGTCGGCGCACACGAACGCCTGCGTGAGCTGTATGGCGCGGTCCTGGCGGTAGTTGGTGTGCATGATGCAGTCGCCGTCCTTCACGCCCTCGTAGCCGTCCATCACGCAGCAGGGGATGTACTCGTCCGTCATCGGCGTGCCGTCGGGCGTCTTGTCGTTTTCGTAGGATGCCTTTACCGCGTCCTCGACGCTCGCTACCTTGCGTCCCTCGCACGAGACGATGCAGTTGTAGGCGAGGTCCGTGAGAGTCCAGTTCTTCACGCGGTCCATGCCGTAGTAGCGGCCCATGAAAGTTCCGATCGTGCAGTTGCCCACGGCCGCCATTTCGGTCTTCAGGCGGGCGACGTACTCGAGCGTGGAGCGCGGCGGAGTGTCGCGCCCGTCGAGGAACGGATGCACCACGATCTTGCCGGACGGATTTTCCTGGCGGGCGCGTTTCATCAGCTTGTAGAGATGCTCCTGGTGCGCGTGGACGCCCTCGTCCTGCAGCAGCCCGAAGAAGTGCAGCTGGCTCGCGTTCTTCTTCCAGTTAGCCATGAGGTTCGCCCACTTGGGACTCTTGAAGAGCTCGCCGGACGAAAGCCCGTCGTCGATGCGCTTGAGCTCCTGGACGACGATGCGCCCGGCGCCCATGTTGAGGTGCCCCACCTCGGAACTGCCCTGGTATCCGTCGGGCAGGCCTACGGCCTCGCCGCAGCAATCGAGCAGGCAGTGCGGATAGCGCGCGCGTATCTGGTCTATGACAGGCGTCTTCGCCGCCGCCGCCGAATTGCCCTCGTGGCGCGCGTTCACGCCCCACCCGTCTCGTATGATCAGTGCTACTGGTCTCATTTTCTCTTCTCTTTCCATTTGTTCTGCTTGTTTTCCAAATACATGGCTGCGCCCGGTTCGTTCTCCGGGCTGGACATGAATTGTACCACATTCGTCCCGCATGTGCGAGAACAAAGGCACGACGCTTCACGTCTCGTCGCGGAGCGCGGAAAGTATAGCCTCCGGCGTTATCGGCTTTCCCTTGACGCGCAGCACGATTATGCGCGTGACGAGAGCGCTCTCGATATCCGAAAGGCACACGCCGTCCTTGCGGTCCTGCAGGATGCGCAGAAGGTCATCGGCGGTGAGTTTGTATTTCGATTCGCGCTTTGGAACGAACACGTCGGTGAGCTTCATGCAGACGAAGGCGAGCGGGCGAAGCGTGGCCTCGAACACGTGGTACACCGGCGCGATCGC
>JAFPNP010000111.1 GCA_017411125.1 Kiritimatiellia bacterium | reverse complement strand
GGCGCGTCGCGAAAGGCTTGCGGTCCGCCGCCAGGAAATACTCAAGCGCATCGGCGCGGATGCCGAGGACATGACGCGCCGGGCGTTGATCGCCCATCCCGAGGATCCCCGCACGGCGCAGATGCGGCAGGAGCTCGAGGCCCTTCGCCTTTTGCAGGAGAAGGCAGCCGCCGAGAGCGACCGCAAAGTGCGCGATCTTGCGGCAAAGCTTCGCGAGCGCGATTCGGAAATCAACAGGTTGCGCCAGCAGGTCTCGGACACGACCGTTCTTTATCGGCAGCTGCAGGAAGCGCGCGAGCGGCTCATGCGGCGGGAAAAGGAACTTGTCGAGGTGCGCCAGAAGGCCGAGGGCGAGCGGCAGCGGTACGCAGCCGACCAGCAGACGCTGATGGCGAGGCTGTCCGCGCTCGAGATGGGTCTGCCCGGCGCGACGAACCAGTCGCGCGAGGCGCGCAGCGTCCGCCTGGCGCCGTGGATGGGATTGAAGAAATGAACGAATACGAACTGGCCGGCATAGAGACAATCGCCCGCGGCGTCTGCATCCGCGACGGCAAGATCCTTCTTTGCCGCGCCAAGGGCGGGAAGACCACCTATCTTCCGGGGGGACACGTGGAGTTCGGCGAAACAGGGCGCCAAGCCCTCGTGCGCGAAACGAAGGAGGAGTTGGGCGTAGACGCCGAAACGGGCGCATTCCTCGGAGTCGTGGAAAATTCCTTTATGCAGCATGGCAAACCGCACGCAGAAGTGAACCTTGTCTACGAATTGAAACTTCCCGACGGTCTTTCCGCGCAATCGCGCGAGGACTGGATAGAGTTCGAGTGGCGCGATATTGCGCGTCTCGACGATTTGCTTCCTGCGGAGTTCCGCAGGCTGTCTGTTGACGCCGATTCGTTTTTCGCGCCGTAATCGCGGCGTCATGGCTGCCGGCCGGAGCAGATGGCGGCGGCCACTTCCGCGCACCGTGCCGCGTCTGCAGTGTAGAAGTCTGCGCCTATTTCCTTGCAGAACGCCTCGTTCACCGGCGCACCTCCGATCATGACCTTCACCTGGTCGCGCAGCCCCGCCGCCTCCAGCGCTTTCACAACATCGCCCATGACGCCCATCGTCGTGGTAAGCAGCGCGGAACAGCACACGATCTGGCAGTGCCGTTCGCGCACGGTCTGCACGAACGTTTCGGGCGGAACATCGATGCCGAGGTCTACGACCTCGAGCCCTTTGCTTTCAAGCATCATCTTGACGATGTTCTTGCCGACGTCGTGGAGGTCGCCTTTGACGGAACCCAGGCAGACGCATCCCGTGGCCTTCACGCCGTCCGCCGCAAGCTGCGGCTTGAGGACTTCCGCGCCCTTGCTCATGGCACGCGCCGCCACAAGGACTTCCGGTACGTATGCCTCGCCGTTCTTGAACCGCACGCCTACGGCGTTCATGCCGGCCATCAGCCCCTGTTCGAGTATGGCGAGGGCGGGGACGCCCTCGTCCAGCGCCTGCTGCACGAGAGCTTTCACTTCTTTCGCTTTGCCGGCTTGGAGCCTTTCGGATATGAGTGCAAGATCCATGGCGTTCCTTGCGTCAAGCGTCGCGCGCCGCTCGCACGAATGCGCGGAGGTTCTCCTCGCGCGTCTGCGGACCGAGGGCGCATCCGGAGCAGAGGACGAGGCCGCCCTTGCCGCGGAAGAGGTCGCATACCTTCTTCGCGGCGGCGTATACGTTGTCCGGCGAGCCGATGACGAAGAGCGCTGGATCGACGTTGCCGGAAAGCGTGAACTTGCCGTGCGCGATCTCGAACACGCGGGCGGCGTCCGTCTTCCAGTCGAGTTCGTATGCTGGGCATCCGGTCTCGACAAGGTCGGCGAGGATGGGATTCACGTCGCCGCAGATGTGGCAGAGAAATGGAATGCCGCGCGCCTTGAGGTCGGCGGCGAGGCGTGTTTCGCGCTCTTTTGCGAACTGCCTGAACATGGCCGGCGAAATCACGCTGCATCCCTCGGAGCTGTTGCCGTAGCTTGTCATGTGGGCGCCTGTGGCGAAGCACAGTTCGTGCATTCGCAGCGACACCTTGTACGTGGCGTCCAGCAGGCGGTTGATGTCCTCTTCATAGTCTTCGTCGAGGAGGTCCATGAGGAACTCGTCCATTCCGGCGAGTATGCAGGCGAGCGAAAAGGGCCCCTGGTCGGCGTTGATGCGTATGAAGCGGTCGTTGGCTTCGCCCCATTCCACGAGGCGGCGGGCGGCCTCCAGATAGCGCTGTATGCGGGGAGAGGCGAGGAGGTCTACGGATTCAAGTTTGTCCGGCAGTTCGTCGAGCGGCACGGGCTGCTCGCTTTTCGCCACGGCGGCCATGTCGTCCGGGTACGTCACATCCGCGCCGCAGGCGGATGCGAGAAGCGCGGTGTCGACGTCGAGCAGGACGCAGTCGAGATCGTACTTGATCGTCGCCTCCGTCATCGCCCTGAACATGGCGTCGGGGTTTTCGCGGAACTCCCTGTGGGTCAGCCCCGCCTCTTTCACGGCCATCATGAAATTGTGCGCCATCACGGGGATGCGCTCCACCGCCTCGCCCGCGAACGCGCGTTTCACCAGTTCGATTCTCTCGCCCATCTTTCTTTTTCCTTTTTGGCACTGGACACGATTTGCCCATAAAACATGACATCATTATACCAAAAACCTGTCGTTGCGGTATAATGCATCTGATGACGCTTGACGTATTCCGCTTCGCGTAATATAATACCTTCATGATTTCTTCATTCAAGGACAAAGACACGCAAGAGTTGTACACCTCAGGCTCAAGCCGCAGGTTCAGTGCGATTCAGCGCGTCGCCTTACGGAAGCTAGACATGCTGGCGGCCGCTACGCAGGTTGGCACGTTGCGGGTTCCGCCGGGCAATCATTTGGAGGCGTTAGGCGGAGATAGAAGCGGACAATGGAGCGTGCGCATCAACGCGCAGTGGCGGATTTGCTTCAGGTGGCAAGGTTGCAACGCCGAAGATGTTGAAATCGTGGATTATCATTGAGGAGGCCGAAAATGCGTACAAAGAATCTGATCCATCCAGGAGAGATACTCAAGGAAGAGTTCCTTGATCCTTTAGGCATAAGCCAAAGCCAGCTGGCAATCGACATTCGCGTGCCGGCTCCGCGAATCAGCGCCATCGTGCATGGCAAGCGCGCGATTTCCGCCGACACGGCACTTCGTCTTGCGACCTATTTCAAGATGGAGCCGCAGTTTTGGCTCAACCTCCAGAACAACTACGATCTCGGTGTTGCCGAATCCGGAGGCTGGAACCGCATCAAAAAACTGATACCTGAATTCATTCCCCGCCATGCAGCGGCAGCGCTGTAGCCGTCTCGCTTACACGTACACGTAGTCGTTGAGGACGGGCTGGAGTCCTTCGCCGGACAGGTCGGCGCGCATTTTCGCAAGGCTTCGTCCGTCGTTGATTTCGAACTGCTCGTCGCCTTCGGCGGCGTCCGCCGCTTCCTCTCCGTATTTGGAAGCATGGTCGCCGATTCCGGTGGAAACGCCGGCGGATACTTTCGTGGCGGCGATTTTTGCGATGCCGTTGCGGAACGAGGCGCTTTCGCGGGACGATACTGTTATCCCCGCGAACGGCAGGAAAAGGCGGTACGCGCAAAGCACCTGGCAAAGCTCACGTTCGCCGATTTCGCCGGGGCGGACGTCGGCGTGGTTCGTTATCGGACGGAGGCGCGGGCAGGAGAGGCTTATTTCCGCTTCCGGATGCTTCCGCTGAAGCCAATATGCATGAAGGGCGGTGGCGAGTGCGTCCTTGCGAAAGTCCGAAAGACCGAGAAGCGCGGAGAAAGCCACGCCGCGCATTCCTGCCCGAAGCGCGCGTTCCTGCGCGTCGAAGCGGTACGGCCACACTCTCTTGTGTCCTGCAAGGTGCAGCTTTTCGTACTGTTCCACGTCGTATGTCTCTTGGAACACGGTCACGTAGTCTGCGCCGCGTTCGCGCAGATAGCGGTATTCGTCTGTGTTCATCGGGTAGACTTCAAGACCCACGAGACGGAAATGCCTTCGGGCGAGTTCGCAGGCGTCGCCGATGTACTCCACTCCGCTGGCGGCGCGGCTTTCGCCGGTGAGAATGAGAATCTCCTCCATGCCGGATTTCGCGATGATCTCCATCTCGCGCTCGATCTGCGCCTTGTCCAGTCTCATGCGGCGGATGGTGTTGTAGCAGTTGAAGCCGCAGTAGACGCAGTAGTTTTCGCAGTGGTTGGCGATGTAGAGCGGCGTGAAGATGTACACCGTGTTGCCGAAGTGGCGGACGGTCTCGGCGCGCGCGAGTTCCGCCATGCGCTCGAGGAAGGGCGCGGCGGCGGGAGAGAGGAGCGCCTGGAGGTCTTCGATGGAACGACGGTCGTGTTCGAGGGCGCGGCGGACGTCCGCCGCCGTGCAGCGCGACGGGTCGTATGCGCCCATTGCGGCGCGGACGCGGTCCTTGATGTCGGAATCGATGACCTCCATGCCGGGGAGATACGCCATCGGATCCGTCCGGCACGACGGATCGCGTTCCAGCCGGTGTTTCCGTTCTAGCGCGGCCGGGGAGAGCCCCTGCGCGTCGAAGATGAGGTCGCTTCGTTTTGCCGCCGAACCGTCCATTCCGCCTTCGCTCAATGCAGGAATCCGGTGAGAGGGTCGGACGCCGCCGCGCCGCGCGTCAGCACGCGGCCAAGCCCTGCGCGGTACGCTTCGCGGCCTGCTTCGATCGCGAGGCGGAACGCCCGCGCCATGCGCGGCACGTCGCCCGACGTCGCCAGCGCCGTGTTCGCCATTATCGCGGCGGCGCCCATTTCCATGGCGCGGCATGCCTGGCTCGGAGCGCCGATGCCGGCGTCCACGATGACGGGCAGTTCGATTTCGTCGATGAGGATCTGGATGAAGTCTGCCGTGGCGAGACCCTTGTTCGATCCTATCGGCGCACCGAGCGGCATTACGGCCGCCGCTCCGGCCTTCACGAGGTCGCGCGCCACGTTGAGATCGGGGTACATGTAAGGCAGCACGGTGAAACCGTCGGAGGCAAGCTGTTCGGTGGCCTTGATCGTCTCCTGGTTGTCGGGGAGGAGGTATTTCGCGTCGCGCATTATCTCGATCTTGACGAAGTCGCCGCAGCCGAGTTCGCGTGCGAGGCGCGCGATGCGCACGGCCTCCTTCGCGTCGCGGGCGCCGGACGTGTTGGGCAGCAGCGTGACGCCTTCCGGAATGTAGTCGAGGATGTTTTCGCTGTCCTGCGTGTTGGCGCGGCGCACGGAGAGCGTGATCATCTGCGCCCCCGCGTCTTCCACGGCCGCCTTTATCAGATTGATGGAGTATTTGCCCGAACCGAGGATGAAGCGCGACGTGAAGGTGCGCTTGCCAAGCGTCAGGGTGTCTTGTTCTTCTGGCATTTTCTGGATTTCCTTAAGGTTCAGTTTCGCCGTCGATGAGGCGCAGGATGGCCGTTGCCTGGTGCGCGGCGCATGCGAGGACGCGCGCGCCGTAGAGACCGTGCCCGTCCGCCACGTCCGCGACGCCGTCGCCGCACACGTAGAGCCGGCGCGAGACGCGCACCGTCGATATCGCGTTCGCGGATGCGAGGCCGGCCATGCCGGACGCGGCGACCACGGGTTTTTCCGGGAACGCCGCCATCGCCCCCGATACGAGCATTGCTTTCTCTTCGGCGCGGTCGAACGCTTCGCATATCATGTCGTCGTTCTTGAAGAGCGCGGCGATGTTGTCCGGCGTGACGCGCAGCGTCTCCGCCGCCACTTCGCAGAACGGGTTGATCGCGGCTATGTTCGTTTGCATGGCTTCGGCTTTCGGGAGGCCGATTTGCGACGCGAAGTATTGCTGGCGGTTGAGGTTGGACGGTTCGACGCGGTCGAAGTCTATGAGGTGGAGGCGGCCTACGCCTGCGCGGGCAAGGGCGACGGCCACGTTCGAGCCGAGCCCGCCGAGTCCGCACACGGCGACGCTTGCGGCCTCGAATTTCGCCTGCCTTGCCGCGCCGTGGCGCTCTGCGAGGGCTGCGCGGAAAGTTTCGCGGTCGAGCGCCATCAGCCGCCTCCCATGAAACAGACGATTTCCACTTGGTCGCCGTCGTTCATGACCGTGCAGGCATGGCGTTCTTTTGGCACGACGGCCTCGTTCAGCTCCACTACCGTCCGCGCGGGATTGAAACCGGCCGACGCCAGATATTCCGCAACCGTCCGTCCGGCGGCGTCCTGCTCTTTTCCGTTTATTCTGACCATGGTTTCCTTCCTGTTTTGCGTAGGAGCGGTAGTATACTCTTTTCATCCTCTTTGCGTCAATGCAAATTTAGAAAAAGGCATGGTCTAAGCGAAGCCTGGGCGTGGGAACTGTCGTTTGCAGGCAAGGGATGAGACGCTTTTCAGGGGAGGGGGAATTATGAACCCTAGGAGGGGGAATTATGAACCCTAGGAGGGGGAATTATGAACCCTAGGAGGGGGAATTATGAACCCATAGAGGGGGAATTATGAACCCTAGGGGTCTGCGACCGTAGAGGGGGTTGGCAGGACGTGTTTGGCCACATGCACCCCCCATTTGGGTTTGTGGCCGGGTGGCAAGATGAGCAGGGCGCGTTGGGGACAACGCGCCCTGTCGTATGTGCTATTCTACTTTCCACTCCCACACGCCTGCCGAGAAATTCGGCGGTAGCGCCACGTCGAGCCGAAGGGCGCGGGTTTTCACCGGGGCGAACGAGACGGCGTCCCATCCGCCTTTGACGGGCTGGCGCTTCTCCGCGCCGGTTACGGGCTTCCACGTGCCGTCCGCCTGCATTGCGCTGAGCGTCCACGACGAGGGATAGCGGCAGTTGCCGCTTCCGGTGTCGTCGAACCACATGACCGAACACTTCTTTATTTCCGTCTCGGTCTTGAAGTCGTACTGGATCCATTCTTTCGTGCCGAGGTGCGGCCAGAAGTCGAAGTTGTTCCCTTTCGTGGCGACGTCGTTCACGGCGGACATTTTCAACAAGGGGTTCTTCGGATCGTCGCGCATGAACGATACGGACACCTTCGCGTCCACGCCTTTGTGCACGTTGCGCCGCGAGGCGTCTTCCGGAATCCACACGCACGACCTTCCGCCGCCGCGGTTGAGACGCGCGTAGTTCGGGACGGCCACCGCGCCGTTGCTTCCTTTTATGGCGAAAAGCCCGTCGCACAGATCCGGCATCCAGAACGGCGTGAACTCTACGTTCGTGTCGGCGAACGTCAGATAGAGCGAGGTCGGCTGGTCTTTCTGCTCGAAGTTGTACACGACCGGGCCGCGCTGGAACGCTACAAGCCCCTTGTTCGCCGCCACGCGCTTGTCGCAGCGGACGCGCTGCACCGGCATCGGAAACTCCAGCTCGACCACGTCGCCCGCTTTCCACGTGCGCGAGACGCGGGCATATCCGCAGGCGTATTCGGCGGCGGCCTTCTCGCCGTTTACCGTGACGGAGAACCGTCCGTTCACGTCAGGCACTGCGGTGTAGAGAGCGCTTTCCGTCCTGTTTGGCACGCGGAGCGCGAAGGTGAACGCGGTCGGGCTTGCGGGAGAGAGCGTGAACGCGACCTTGCCCGTCCAAGGATATTCGGTGCGCTGGCTGATCGAGAGGGACGTGCCGGCGACTTTTCCGAGCGAGCCTTCCATCGTGAGGAAGTGGTCGGCGTAGAGCGTCCTGCCGTCGGCCGCGAGGGTGTACGCGAGGTTCTTGATCGCGAGGAGCGTGCGCGGGATGTTGCCGACGCAGCAGGGGCAGACGTGCCACGGATAGCGCGATTTGTCGCTGTCGAGCGGGTTCTGGTAGTAGAAGTTGCGCCCGTTCTCGGCGATCGCGCCGAGAAGGTTGTTGTACATCAGGCGCTCCTGCACGTCCACGGACCACGTTGTCGCGTGGCGGCGGTGCTGTTCGGTAGCCCAGAAGCTCATGCCGCACGACGCGCACGATTCGCAGTATCCGTTGTTCGCGAGGCTGAAGTCCCCGGCGAACGCTTCGCCGCGCCACGACGCGCCGACGCCGCCGGTGATGTAGCCCTTGCGGTTGATCGCGCTGTCGAACAGGCGGTCGGCGGCGGCGCCGAGCGCGGTGTCGCCGAGGCACAGGTCGAGGGCGGACATCGCGGTGTAGAAATACGTTGCGCGGACGGCGTGGCCCGTCGCGTCCTTCATCTCCTCCGCCGGGCGGTCGGATTGATGGTAGGCTTTTTCCCATCCCGCGTTGTTTCCGTCCGCGCGGTGCTGGCCGCGTATGAAGTGCTGCGCGAGACGGGCGTACTTGTCGCCCTTGCCCGCGCCGTCCGAGGCGTTGACGGACGCCGCCAGGCGGCAGAGCGCGTATTCGATGCCGGCGTGTCCGTTGAGCCACGTGCGTTTGGGCGACGGGCCGAAGATGGAATCGAGGTGGTCGGCGCACCTGATGGCGGCGTCGTACAGCCTGCGGTCTTTGCCCTTCGTCATGCGGTAGTGGGCGACGCCCATGTCGATGAAGTACCCCATCACGTAGAACTCGTGGTCGCCCGCCTTTTTGAAGTGCGGCCTGTTCTGGAGGTCGTGGAACGAGTGTATGTAGCCGGTTGGACGCTGCGCCGCGAGGATTACGGGTATCCATTCCTCCATTTTGGCGCGGAGCGCGGCCTGGCCTTGCTCCATCGTAAAGTCGCCCGCCGGATCGAACTCGAGCGCGAGGGACATCGCTTCCATCGTGTTGTACACGTATGCGTCGCTCCACGGGCAGCCCTTGAATCTGACGGACGGTTTTCTGCCGCGCAGCACGTCGCCGGTTGCGACGAGGTTGAGGAGTTCTTCGCCCGCGCCGCCGGCTTCCATCTGCCTGATGCAGTGCGGAATCCAGCGGAACACGAGGCGCCGGTACTGGTCGCGCCAGAAACCTCCGATCTTCGCGCCTTGCACCGCGACGGGGTCGAGCGCCGGGGCGGACGCCGCGGACGCGAGCGCCATGCACGTTGCGGCGGCCAGCACGGCGCCTTTGCGCAGGGTCTTGATTGTC
>JAFPNP010000014.1 GCA_017411125.1 Kiritimatiellia bacterium | reverse complement strand
CCGGCTGCGGGAAATCGACCACGCAGAACTTGTCACGCGCCACCGGGCCGGCGCCGCCAGCGTCCTGCCACGGCGCGTTCTTAGCGGCACGCCACTGTACTTTCCATTCAGCCGGCACGCGGCATCTGCCCCAGCCGGTATCGTCGAACCAGTAGACCTCCACGCCCTTCACCGTCTCCTTCGACGCAAACGAGCATTCCACCCATTCTTCCGTGCCGAGACGATCCCAGAAGGTGAGCCGAGGAATGGACTCGTCGCCGGAAGATTTGGGGATCAGTCCGTCGCAGACCGCCGAGACACTGTCCTTCGGAAAACAGAACGACGACTTCACATTGAAATCCGAAACGGCGTATTCAGGCTTGGGGCTTGTCGGGAACCACGTCTGCATTTCTCCGGCGCCGCGATGGCACCATGCGAAGTACGGGATGAGCGTGAGAGTCGTTGGAACCTGGCGCACGCCGGTGCGAAGACCGCGACGCAGCGAGACGGCGGGAACGGTGAGGGCGGGATAGACGTTGCCAAGAATATTGCACGTGGATGGCAGGAAAGGAGCGTCGGCGGCGACGATCTTGTCGAGCACGCGGCCTTCGTTGTCCACTCCCTCCGCGCAATAGAGAATCGGGCCGCGTTCCACGGCGAGCCGACCGTGGTCGGCCTTCACGGCGTCGTGCGCCTTGATGCGCCTGACGGGCATGTTCATCGAAACTTCCACAACGTCACCCTTCTTCCATGCGCGGTCGATTGAGCAATAGCCCTTGACGGGCGCGAACGGAACGACGGTGCCGTTCACCTTGACGGAGAAATCGGAAAGCGAACCTGGAACCGTCTGCACGTAGAGGTCGCTCGGCACGGGCCGCCCCACGCACCATCCGGGAACGCGCACCTTGAGAGCGAACTTCGCGCCGTCCTCCGCAGGCGTCACGGCAATGCGGCTTTCGCCCTTCCAAGGATACTCCGTCTCCTGCGAAAGCGTCACGCAGCCGCTGGAGAGGGCGAGCTTCACATCGCTAGCGACGAAAAGGTTGACGTAGGCCGCATCCTCGCGCGTGGCGTATGCGAACTGGGCGATCTGCGGAATGAAGCGCACCACGTTCACGGGACAGCAAGAGCAGCCGAACCATTTCGAACGCTTGTATCCACCGCGGGACGCCAACGGATTAGGATAGAAGAACTCGTCGCCGCCGAGCGAGATGCCGCTCAGAAAACCGTTGTACACCACGCGCTCGAGAACGTCGATGTACTTCGCGTCGCCATACATCAAGAACATTCTCTGGTTCCAGAGGGCGTTGCCGATCCCCGCGCACGTTTCGAGGTACGCGCGCTCGTTGGGCAGTTCGTAGTTCGCGCCGAACGCCTCGCCGCGATGACGGGCTCCGACGGAGCCGTTGAGGTGGAGCTTCTTCGAGACGACGTTTTCCCAGATCGTATCGATGGCCTTGACGTATTCGGCGTTGCCGGAGAGCGCGGCGACGTCCGCCATGCCGCAATAGAGGTAGGTGGCGCGCACGGCGTGCCCCACGGCCTCGCACTGCTGCGTGACGGGAATATGGTTCTGGTTGTACGAACCTTTGGCGTCGAGTTCGCCGCCTTTTACGAGATCGCCGCTCTGCGCAAACACCTTGCCGCCGTCAAGCGCTCCATGACCGCGCGCATCGAGCAGGAACTTGGCGAGCTTGAGGTAGCGCTCCTCGCCCGTGGCGCGATACAGCTTGCAGAGGGCGAGCTCGATCTCCTCGTGGCCGGACGTCTCCTTGAGTTGCGTCGGGGCGGGGCCGAAAACGCGGTCTACCATATCGGCGCTGCGGATGGCGACGTCGAGGAGCGTGCGCTTGCCCGTGACCTCGTAGTAGGCTACGGCGGCTTCGTACATGTGGCCTATATTGTAGAGTTCGTGGCTGTGGGCGAGATGGCTCCAGCGCGTCGCCCCCATCATGCGACCGTGCCTGGCGCGGCCGTCCTTTGTGAAATTGTAGCCGAGGGTACGGGCGGTGTAAAGATAGCCATCCGGCTCTTGGGCTTTGGCAATGTGGCCGATGAGATCGTCGAGGTATTTCTCCAGCTCCGGGTCGGGATGCGTGGAAAGAGTGTATGCCGCGCCTTCGATGATTTTGTACACGTCGGAGTCGTCGAACGGAATGCCCCGGAAACCGGTTGCGGCGCGACGGCCCGCCGCGCGGAAGTTCTCGAGACGCCCGGTCTCCTCGCTCTTTTTGAAATCGACCTTGACGGTGACGAGACGGTTCGTCTCGAAGCGCGGCAGCCAGAACCCCGCTTTTATCGACACATTGGTCATGTCCGCAGGGCGATACGGGTAATCCCCCGCCGCGCAGAAGCCCACCGCGAGCGCAGCCGCGCCCAAAACCAGTTTTTTCATCTGTTGTTCCTTTTTTAAGCGCTTGACGAAAACCCGCCTGCATCAAGGGAATTTGTTCCGGAATTGGCTCGGGCGGCTGGATTCGAACCAGCGACCAATTGATTAACAGTCAACTGCGCTACCACTGCGCCACGCCCGAACTTCGCGGAAACGGCATGTAGTATAGCACATTCCACAGCACAATGCAAGGCGTGTTTTCATTTTGCCGACATTTTTTGCGACGCGAAAAAAAAACGGAACAGGACGCGCAATTCAGCTCATCCCGTTCCGTCCTGCAAGCACCATGTCACTTGGCCGGCGCCGGCGTGGGAGCGGGCGTAGGAGCGGGTACAGGCGCGGGTGTAGGTGCAGCTTTCAGAGCAGGCGTAGGCGCAGCTTTCGAAGCAGACACGTTGGAAGCGTTGCGAGCGGCATTGCGCCGTTCCTCGAACTGGCGGCGGCGCTCCTCCATGCGAGCCTTGCGCTCCTCCATGAATTTCTTTCGTTCTTCGGGACTCATCTTGTTGCGCCGCGCCTCCATTTCCTCGCGCGTTATGGTCGCGTGCGATATTCCGCCCGGCATCCTGCGCATCCCGGCATCCATCATCTGGCGGCGTTCCATGATTCGACGGAGTTCATGAATTTCGCCTTTCACCTGTACAATCTCCTTACGCAGTTCCGCAAGTTCCGAAACCGTTTTCTCGTTTCCGTTGTCGCAGCCCGTGATCGGAAACAGCACGGCGGCCATGGCGACCGCGGCGGCCGTTCGAACAAACACATGCTCTTTTTGCTTCATAGTCTTTTCTTTCCTCTATCATGTTGCCATTGCCGCGAACCGTCTGTCTCATGCCAGATTGGCTTGATAGCGCAACGGACGGTTACCTTGCGCGGCAAAGACGCACAACGAAAGTATTGTGCCATTTTTCAGTCTTTTGCGCAAGGCTAAAATATCAAAATTGCAGAATGGACGCATCTGCAAACCATTCTGCTGCTCCGGCGCCAAATCCGGCATATCGTAGGCCGCAAGGCGCAAACAGACGTATAACCCGACAAGCAATACTATTACCGGGAGACAAGTAGAGCTATTTGCACCCGCCGTGCCTTGTCGGGGGAAAGGTTAGCCGTATCATATGCAAAATCACCCTAGTATTCATCCGCAATATATGTTATACTACCAACGAACGAGTTACATAACGTTTGACAAGGAAGGGAGCGGCGATTTGTGCAGTGGCAAAATGCAAAATCCTTTGCGGACAACCGCAGAACGCAAATAGGTGCGTTGACGGCAACGCGCCATGCAGGATTTTGACATCGCCTCGCACCAAGGACTGCCATGGATGGAAGACTCATAGCGCATCTTTATCTTGCGGCAACGATTGCCACGTCGGTTTATTCGCAGATGATCATGAAATGGCGTATCAGCGGAAGGTTTGCCGGACTAATGATTCCAGACGGCGTGTGGCCGAAGGTCGTAACGCTATTTACCGTCCTCTTCGACCCTTTCATTTTCAGCGGACTTGTTGCGACGTTTGTTTCCGGACTTTGCTGGATGGCGACGATGAGCAAGCTGGAAATAGGATACGCCTATCCATTCACAAGCCTCGGCTTCGTTCTTGTCGTGCTGCTTTCCGGCTTCCTGTTCGGAGAATCCCTGAACGCCTGGCGCATCTGCGGCGTAGTTCTGATCGTCGCCGGCGTAACGGTCGCGAGCCAGGGAGCGAAGTGATGACAGTAAAAGAATTACAGCGATTGTTCCACTAGACCGATCAATGGCACATGATACAATCTGAAAAGGAGCGTAGTCAAAATGAGAACAAATCTGATACAGCAGTTTCTGTCACGCGCCCAGGAACACCCTTCCGCAATCGCAGTTGTCGACGGCGAGGCAAGAATGACATATGCAGAGCTGCTTGCGGCGGAAACGCGCGTAGCGAGCTGGCTTGCATCCACTTTCCGGCAAACACGAAAGCCGATTGCGGTGTTTCTGCCGAAGTGTACGCACGCCATCGTAGCCGATCTGGCAATCATCCACTCCGGCAATGCCTACATGAACATGGACGTGAAAACACCGCCGGAGCGGCTTTCCAACGTCCTACGCCAGGCCGAACCACTTGCGATTATTACAAACGCCAAATACAAAGGCATCATTTCTCAAATAGCGGGTGATACAAGAATTGTCCTTGCCGAAGAATTAGACACGCTAGCCGAATCCCCCTGTTCCAAAGAACGTCTTGCCGAAATCCTGGAGCGGTGCATCGACACCGATCCGTTGTGCCTGATAAACACGTCTGGGTCGACGGGGACGCCAAAGTGCGTCGTATTGAACCATCGCAGTTTCTTTGACTTCATGGACTGCGCATTCGAGACATGGCAGCTTGGCGACGGTCTTGTAGTGGGATCGCTTTCCCCTGTGATCTTCGACATATACAGTTTCGAGCTGTGTCTGCTTGTCGCCAAGCGCGCCACGCTCGTCCTCATACCCGACGACTGGGCGATGTTCCCGGTAAAAATCCTCGAGCTAATGCAGAGGGAAAAGGTGTCTTGGATATTCTGGGTGCCGACCATCATGGTGAACATGGCGAACATGGGACTTCTGGACAACATGCCGCTTCCGGATCTCAAGATGGTATGGTTCGCCGGAGAAGTGTTCCCCACCAAACAGTTCAACATGTGGCGTCGAGCGCTTCCGCAAGCAAGATTCGTAAATCTCTACGGTCCCATTGAAATCACGCTCGACTGCACGTGGTTCGAGGTGACGCGAGAGTTTCAGGACGACGAGCCGCTTCCCATCGGCTTCCCGTGCCGGAATTCCGACATCTTGATCCTTGACGCCGAAAACAAACCTGTCGCCGACAATGAAGAGGGCGAGTTGTGCGTTCGCGGCACATCGCTGGCAATGGGATATTACAACAATCCTGAGAAGACGGCGGAAGCCTTTGTGCAAAACCCCCTCAACACGGCATACCCGGAAACGATATACCGTACTGGCGACATTGTGGCGCGAAATGCCAATGGCGAAATCATGTTCAAAGGCCGGAAAGATACGCTCATCAAGCATTCGGGATATCGCATCGAATTAGGCGAAATAGAACATGTCATCATTAACAATCTGAAACTCGTTCCCAATGGTTGCGTCGTGTACAACAAGGCGGAGAAGGCGATCGTATTCTTCTACGAGGGCGCCAAGGAGATTGCGGCCGGCGAATTCAGGAAAGCAATCGGAACGGTATTGCCTAAATACATGATCCCGTCTGATTTTCGGCATCTGCCCGAACTGCCAAGAGGCGGTACGGGCAAAATAGACCGTGCGCTGTTGAATAGGAATGTCAATGGATGAAGGCAGGAGCGCAGATGCCGAAAACAACCTTCACAGACTGGCCTCAGGTCGTCAAATTCGTGTCTCAAGCTCGTAATAGCGGACACTTGCTCACGAATTTCTATGCGGACGAAGGACGAATGAAGGAATGGTGTGCCGACGGATCGTTTTCCGCAGTGTCTGCCGGCAATGCGGAATTTCTCGTTCATGACAGGCAGGGCTTCATGAACCTCTTCTATTTTGCAAACGATGTAGAGACGCTTGGGTGTGCGCTGAATCGTTTCGTGATCGAGATTGGTACGCGCCGCACGATTGCCGACGTCATTGGACCGGATCCACTTCGCCTTCCTGTCGTCGGCAAATTTACGCAGACAGGTTTTTCGCAGATATCGGAACTTGTCCGTATGAGCCGTAAGACGCCAGATGCGAAGCCGTGCGTTTTCGCTGGAGTCTCATCGGCCCAAACGTGCGACCTGCCCTACATTCACAAAGCGTTGCACACGCATTTCGAGCCAGAAGTTGACCAGTTGCCGTCGAAAGTTGAACTTGCGCAGTGGATTGCCCATAAGGCTATATGGATATGCAGAAACGACGGCGGCGCACCTGCGGGATTCATCATATACGAACTTCTCCCTGCATCGCTTTACCTTCGTTATTGGTTTGTCGAGCCGGCGATGCGCGGCAAGGGCGTTGGCAGCAGGCTGATGAACGCGATGTTTGCTGCCGCAGCGCACACCAGGAGGCAGTATTTCTGGGTGAAATCTGACAATGCGACCGCAATAGACAGATACGTCCATTATGGTTTTGCATTCGAACGCATCAAGGACACCATACTTGCTTATGGCAATCCGGAAAAGGAACAATAATGAAAGAACAGATCATAGAGATACTAAAGGAAATACGCCCTGAATTCGAATTCGACGGGGTTGAAAACTTCTTTGACGAAGGCATGCTGGATTCGTTTGACCTCATGACGCTTGTCGCATCGCTGGACGAGCGTTTTGCCGTCAAAATCGACGGAATGGACATCCTGCCTGAAAACTTCGCCAATGTCGATGCGATCGAGAAACTCGTAAAGAGGTCGCGCGCAAAATGAAATACAGATTCCGAGACAAGGCCATAACCGGGCTTGCCGTTGTCGTCCCGGAACACGAAAGACTGTTCGCCGACGACATGAAACTGTTCAACGCTCCGGAGAACCGTTCGCGCAAGTTGGCAATGGTCATGGGCTATAACGCCCACAGAGTCGTCGAAAAGGGCGTTTGCGCTTCCGATCTGGCGGAAGCAGGTTTCCGGCATCTTTTCGATTGCGGCAGAATCCGTCCCGAAGAAATCGACGCACTGATTTACGTTACGCTTTCGCCCGACCACTTCATGCCTCCTACGTCATGCATACTGCACGGGAAGCTCGGGCTGCGGCGAGACTGTTTCTGCCTTGACATTGCTCAAGGGTGCTGCGGCTTCGTCGTCGGCCTTCTCCAGGCGTTTCAACTCCTTGAGCAAGATGGCGTCAGAAAAGCAGTGCTCGTCAATGCCGATGTATTGAGCCGCAAAGTCTCGCCTAAAGACCGGAACAGTTATCCTCTTATAGGCGATGCGGCGACAATTGCCATCGTCGAGAACCGCGAAGGCACCGGTGAAATCCATGCCGACGTGCGTTTTGACGGGACGCGCGCAATGGCGCTCAAAGTGCCGGCAGGCGGATTCAGAATGCCGTCGTCGCCAGAAACCGCAGTCATGAAGGCGGACTCAGAAGGCAACGAACGAGCCCCAGACAACCTTGTCATGGACGGTACTGCGGTATTCAACTTTGTCATGGCCGACGTGCCGCCAATGCTTGCCGACCTGGTCGCGGATGCCGGTGTCGGCTTTGCCGACATTGACAAATACTATTTCCACCAGCCCAACCGCTTCATGCTCCAGAAACTGGCTGAAAAACTCGACGTGCCGTACGACAAAATGCCGAACAACGTTGTGGAGCACTACGGCAATTCAAGCGGCGCCACGATTCCTTCAGCCATGGCTCTAAACGATGCCGACCTGCTTTGCAGCAAAGTGGGGAAAGTTTGTTTTTCGGGATTCGGCGTCGGTCTCACGTATGGCGGCATCGTAATGAACTGCGGAAACTTCGATTTTTGTGAAACAATAACCTACAAAGGAGAAAACTGATGGACAAGAATGCATTTCTTTCCGAACTCGCAAACATTCTCGACGAGGATGGTATTGACGAGACGGCAAATCTTCGCGATTTCCCTTCATGGGACTCGCTCGCCGTCCTCTCTGTCGTCGCACTTGCCGATTCTAAGTTCGGCTTTACGCTCGAACTGGCTGACATTAAAGGCATTGCGACAGTTGCCGATCTCTGGAAGCATTTTGAGAAAAACAGGACGAAATAATGTCGCAGGCCGACTCCTTCTATACGCTTGTAACCGGGGCGTCTTCCGGAATCGGGAGGGCGATTGCCGTCCGTCTCTCTCAATCTCGCAAGATAATCCTCCATGGGCGCAACAAGACAAAACTTGAGGAGACCAGACGGCTCTGTCATGGTGAAGGCCATGTTATATGGACATGCGATCTCGCGCAAGTTGAAAACCTTCAGGCAGACTTCGAATCATTCGTGGTTCAAAGCGGCTGTAGGATTGAAAGTTTCGTCCATTGCGCCGGCATGGTGTATCTGACTGCCATAAAAACGATAGACCTGCCGTCATACAGGCGTATTCTGGATACCAATTCGACATCGGCCATCCTTTTGCTCGGTTCACTCATGAAACGCAGGATTGCCGGTGCGAGCATGAAAAGCGTCGTATTTGTTTCGAGCATTGCAGCGACCCAGGCGACGCGCGGGAAATCGCTCTACGGCGCAAGCAAGGGGATCCTGAACTCGTTCGTCCGTGCATCCGCTGTTGAACTTGCGCCAAATGTAAGAATCAACTCCGTCTGCCCAGCTGCGGTTCACACGGAAATGGCAGACGACGTGTTCCACGACCCTGAAGCCGTAGCGGCGATGAATCGTCGCCATCCGCTTGGCACCGGAAAACCGGACGACGTAGCGGGCGTAGTTGCATTTCTGCTTTCGGAAGATGCAAGGTGGATCACGGGAAGCCAAGTCATGGTGGATGGAGGCGCTTCGTGTGACTTGACGTTCAAATAGCACGGTATTGCGCACTGCAACGTAACAACGGGAACAGCACAATGAAAGTCATAGAGGCGACATGGGAAGTCCGGAATCTTGGATGCAGAGCCTTCGAAGTCACGCTCGACAAAAAAGATTGCCGTGCAGTCGAGGATGTGGTGGCGATGTTCGGCGATTCCCGCTTTGAACAATCGTACGTGACAATCAAAATGCCTGTAGGCGAATTGTCCGCTCTCCACGCACTGGAAGACAATGGTTTTCGGTTTCTCGAAGCACAACTTTTGACAAAGTACGACTTGGCGCAATATGTTACTCCCAAGGTCCTGGAAAAACTGATTCTGCCCGTATCTGTCCGCGAAGTGCCCAGAGACGCCAAAACGTGGAATGCGATCGCGAACATGATTACACCTGGAATGTTTAAGACAGACCGGATATCGCTCGACCCGCTATTTGGTGTCGAGATCGGCTGCCAACGTTACAGGAATTGGATGCTCGATCTTGTAGACAGGGAAGACGCGCATCTTTTCCTCTTCAGCGATCCTGACGAGGAAAATAACGTCTATGGATTTACGCTCGACAGGCTTGACGAAACGACCGGAACGCTATATGGATATTTGGGCGGAATTTTCCCAAGCAGCGAAAATCCAGGCATCGGAATATCCATGTACGATGCATCGTTCCGCAACGACATTGCACGAGGCGCTAGGATTTTGGAATCCGGTCTTTCGTCGAACAACCCTGCTGTTGTCGCTTTGGATACTGCGTTGGGGATTGGAATACGCAAAATGCTGTATATCTTAAGACGAAAATTCCCGTAACGTATCGGCTTCGCTTGATCAAAGAAACGTCATGAAACTATCATTCGTCATTCCCTGCTACCGATCTGAAAAGACAATCGCCGCCGTCGTTGGCGAAATCAAGTCGGTCGTTGAAACGCGAAAAGAATACGATTACGAGATTGTAATGGTCAGCGACCATTCGCCCGATAACGTGTACAACGTAATAGAGGCAATGTGTCGATGCGATCCGCAACATCTTAAAGGTCTTGAATTGGCCCGAAACTTCGGCCAACAATCTGCCTTGATGGCTGGCTATGCCGCGTCCGGCGGCGATGTCATTATTTCCCTGGACGATGACGGACAGTCGCCTGTTGATGCGATTTATTCTCTTGTCGACAGATTGCGTGAAGATGCAGATGTCGTAATCGGTTCTTATGAAGCAAAGAAACACAATGTCTTTCGCAACCTGGGTTCGTGGGTCAATTCCCTGATGACCACGTGGCTTCTGGACAAACCCATGGACATTCAGATGACGAGTTTCTTTGCGATGCGGCGTTTTGTTGCCGATGCAGTTCTTTCCTATGAAGGACCGTATCCATACCTTGGCGGTCTGCTGTTCAGAGTGACGCGGAACATCGTCAATGTTCCCGTTAAACACCGGGCTCGTGCAGAAGGAGCCAGCGGCTATACATTCGCCAAACTGCTCGGCCTTTGGCTGAACGGTTTTACTGCATTCTCCGTCAAACCGCTTCGACTTGCATCCTGGGCGGGCTTCATCTGCGCCGCAATGGGATTCTTCTACGGATTCTGGACAGTAATCAACAAACTGTTCATTAACAACGATGCTCCGATTGGGTACAGTTCAGTCATGAGTGCCGTTCTCTTCATTGGAGGCACCATTATGCTGATTCTGGGGCTCATAGGAGAATACATCGGAAGGATTTACATCAGCATCAACAAATCGCCGCAATATGTAATTTCACGAAAGACGACAACATGAAAACCCCATTCAACAAGCCTTACATGACCGGCAGAGAGACGGAGTACATCCGTCAGGCCGTGGAGACGGGCAAGATTTCCGGCAACGGAGTATTCACCAAGAAGTGTCAGCAGTTCTTCGAGGAGCGGTACGGCTTCCGCAAGTGCCTGCTGACGACGTCATGCACGGACGCGCTTGAGATGGCCGCCATCCTGACGGACGTCGGACCCGGAGACGAGGTGATCGTGCCATCGTACACGTTCGTCTCGTCAGCCCTGGCGTTCGTGCGGCAAGGCGCGAAGATCGTATTCTGCGACAGTTGCCGCGGCAATCCGAACATCGATCCGACCGAGATCGAGAAACTGGTCACGCCGCGCACAAAGGTCATCGTGCCCGTCCACTATGCCGGCGTCGCTTGCGATATGGACGCCATCATGGACATCGCCAGCCGCCACAACCTGCTCGTGGTGGAAGACGCCGCGCAGGCAATCGACTCCTTCTACACCGGACGCGACGGCGTGCGGCGTCCGCTTGGATCGATCGGCCATCTTGCGGCATTCTCGTTCCACGAAACGAAAAACATCATCTCCGGCGAAGGCGGCATGCTAGCCGTCAACGATCCGCGCTTCATCCGCAGGGCCGAAATAATCTGGGAGAAAGGCACAAACCGCGCCGAGTTCTTCAGGGGCGAAGTGAACAAATACGGATGGGTCGACACCGGCAGTTCGTTTCTCCCCTCGGAAATCGTGGCCGCGTTCCTCTGGGCGCAATTGGAGAACCTTGACGCGATCCAGTCGAAACGCCGCAGCATATGGGAGTTCTACCGCGAAAAACTTGCGCCGTTCGCAGCGAAGGGGTTGTTCTCGCTGCCAGATATTCCAACTTGCGCGACGAACAACGCCCACATGTTTTACCTCGTGTTCCCTGGTCTCGAGAAACGGACGCGTTTCATCGCAGCCATGAAGGAACGGGAAATCCAATGCGTGTTCCACTATCTGGCCCTGCACGCCTCCGCCTTCTATTCCGGAAAACACGACGGCCGCGCTTTGCCGAATTGCGATCGCTTCGCGGACTGTCTCGTGCGACTTCCGCTCTTCTACGAACTTGATCCAGAAATCGTGGTAAATGGAATCGCGGAAACATGTTGACGCGCCGCCGCGCGTCTCAGTAATCATTCCCGTCTACAACGCCGCGCCGTATTTGCGGCGCTGTCTGGATTCCGTATGCGGGCAGACGTTCCGCAACATTGAAATAATCTGCGTAGATGACGGATCGACGGACGGCAGCGCCGCGATTCTCGCCGCATGCGCGGCAAGAGATGTGCGCGTCCGCGTGCTGTCGCAAGCAAACCGCGGGCAAGGTTCCGCCCGGAACCATGGAATGCGGACAGCTTGCGGCGAATACATCTACTTCGTAGACGCGGACGACGAACTTGCGCAGCCGGATGCGGTAGAACGGATCGCAGGCATGATGGACGCGCAATCGCTCGACCTCGCCCTGTTCGACGCTGAAACACGCTATGACGATGGATGCGAACATCTTGCGCATTTGGTGCGCAGTGGGGCGTATGTGCGTCGCCACGACTACAGCGCCGTGCGAAGCGGAATGCAAATGCTGGCGGACATGTGCCACCGCCGCGAGTGGACAGCCAGTCCCCCGCTTGCGATGTTGCGCAGAGACCTGCTTGAAAAAAGTGGAATAGTTTTCCCTGAAGGTTTCATATACGAAGACAACGTGTTCATGCTACGAGTCTTCATGGCCGCCAAACGGGCGACGCACGTCCCATGGCGACTGTACGTCAGGAAAGTGCATGCTAACACGACCACGACCGCCGCCGTTACAATTGAGAATCTCAAAGGATACTTGTTTTGCTGGCAGCATGTGCGCAACGTTCTTGCGTCCGACAAGGACAGACGGCTGCCGCGCCGCGTCCGGCGGGCGCTGGAGAGTTGCGGCAGACGATTCAAGTGGCATGTATGCAATGTGGCGCGACGCCTCGGCGAGCCGTTGGACAGTCTGTACAGCCGCATTCCCGACTGCGATGCAAACGACTTGCGAATTGCGCTGCACGTATCGTTCACCGATAAAATCGGCAACGCGCTGCAATGTTTCCTCGACAACGGTTTCGTCTACACGGTTCGGCGCATATTGTTCGGGAGGCGGATTTGACGGCGAAAGCGTCCATCGTGATTCCGGTGTACAACACCGCGAAGTGGCTTCGGCAGTGCCTTGACTCCGCCCTTGGCCAAACCTTGCGCGACATCGAGGTGATTTGCATCGACGATGGCTCGACGGACGAAAGCGTAAAAATTCTCGCCGAGTACAGGGGAAGGGATGGCCGCGTCCACGTGCTTTCGCAGACGAATTCCGGGCAGGCCGTCGCACGCAATCGCGGAATCGCTGCTGCACATGGCAAATACATCGCCTTTCTGGATTCCGACGATCTCTATCCCGACTCCGGCGCGCTTGCCGACCTTGTCGCCGCTGCCGAGAAAAACGATGCGGACGTTTGCGGAGGAAGCCTGGAGGAACTTCTCCCGAATGGCGCAATCGTATCGGCGTTCGGCGGTGCGGATTCGGCATTCGTGTTCCGTCGCGAAGGCAGAATCGATTTCCGCGACTACGCCTACGATTTCGGCTTCTACCGCTTTATATACCGGACGGATTTTCTGCGGCGCTCCAAAATCGCATTCCCGGACTACCGCAGATTCCAGGATCCGCCGTTCATGGTAAAGGCGCTGGCGGCGGCGGGGACGTTCTACGCCATCAAACGGCCGACATATCGCTACCGCGTGGAATTGAAGACGGTCAATTGGCATGAAAACGACATGGTAAAGGCCAAAGGCCTTTTGCGCGGTCTGACGGATGTCGCAAGACAAGCCGACGTCCTCGGCCTTCCGAAATTGTCCGGCACCGTACTTTACCAAGCCTGCGAACAGTTTGCAGACGTGCTACTCGACAGTGCGATAACCGAAACCTGCAAAGACGACGTCGCTTCTCTGTGCCGCGCATTTCGCGTTCCAGACATCGATTCGCTTCTTGGATTGCCGTATCCGGGCCGCACGCCGCTTGTCCTCCGCAGGGCGAAGCGGGTGTTCCGGCGGCGGTTTCGCGCCTTGTTCCGGCTGTGCCGGTTCGCGTATGACGTTTTCAGGCACGGAATGCCATACGCCGCTGGAAGGTTCAAGGGGGACACGCTGTGAAACCGTTCTGTATAGTAATAGTCACCTGGAACAGGCTCGAGATGCTCAAAGCGTGCGTCGCCGCAGCCGTGAAGTTTTCCAGCGAAGCCGACGTCCTCGTCGTGGACAATGCGTCCACAGACGGCACGCGGGAGTGGCTCGACGGACAGACAGGCGTCAAAACGCTCCGACTTCCGGAAAACACCGGCGGCGCCGGCGGTTTCGCCGCAGGAATGAAATGGGCTTACGGACGCGGCTACGAATGGATGTGGATCATGGACGACGACGTGATTCCACTCGAAGGCGCCATGGAGGTGGTCAGGAAACACGCTGGCCATGCCGAAGTCATACAAGCCGCCAAGTACGACATGGACGGAACGGAATGCCTGTTCGAGGGGCTTTTGAACCCGCGCACTATGCGCCGCAGGAAAATAGCCGTCTCGGACGTACCGCCGTGCGGATTCGTGAAGTGCAACGCGGCGACGTTCGAGGGGCTTTTCGTCGGAAGAAAAGCAGTCGACGCGATCGGCTTCCCGGACGCATCCTTTTTCTACGGGCTTGACGACCTGTTCTACGGCTATCGCGCTTCCGAGAAAGTACGCTTCATTTTCGTCCCGCAGTTCGTATTGAAAAAGCAGATGGACAAACGCCGCGTGAAAATATGCGGCAAGAGGTTCTATTCGTCGTCTCCGGGCAGCCGGTACTACCATGTCCGCAATTACTGGGCCATTATGCGATACCTGCGGAAAACCGGCGCCGGCTCGTGGCGCATGTACCTCACCTATTCATACGAAGCGGCAAAAGCTCTGGCAATCACGCTGCTCGTCGAACGGGACGCCAGAGGATTCGCCCACGTGTTCAAGGGCATTCTGGACGGCTTGCGCGGAAAAGGCGGGAAATGACACTGAAGAAAACGGCGCGCGGAAAACCGCGCGCCGTTTTGCGTCCATCATGCGACGGATGCCGTTCAGAATTTGTATCCCTCGCGGATGTAGGGCGTGACAAGCGCGTTCGCGGCGGCGTTGTCGAAGCACTGCTTGCCGGAGCACCAGTTCAGCTTCGTGCCGGGCAGACGCTGCGCGATGCAGCCAACGAGGATGCCTTCCATCTGCGGGATGGAGTACTCGATGTCGGAGAAGCAACGCGAATTCGTCTGCGCATACACCGGCCCGACGCCGTGGATGGCGTCGAGGAACTCGATGTAGTGCCCGGTACCGAAGCCCTTCATCTCCACGGAGGCCTTGCCCGCCGCCGCGGACGAACCGGCGCGGAACGGAATCACGCGCGCGACCTGCTTGGCGGCTTCGTGCTGGAAGATGTCGACGAACGCCTTGTCGTCGTTGAGGGCGATGGCGCACTTCGCGCCATAGTCGTCCTGCATGAGCACGGCGCCCTTGGAGCCGATGATGTAGCAGCCGGTGTTGGGCACCTTGCCCTCGTGCGTCGCAGCCCACTTTGGCATGAGCGCGGCGTCGGGCTTGATGTCGCCGTCATACCAGTAGAGCGTCACGGCGGGAAGTTTCACACCCTTGCGCACCTTCGACTCGCGCTCCTTGTAGGTGAGCTTGACGACGGACTTCAACGGATATGCAACGTCGTTTTCCGACTCGATCTTGGTGCAGACGGCGTCGGAGACGGCGCCGAGCTCGAGACCGCGGAACGGCAGGTTCATCGTGTGGCAGGCCATGTCGCCGAACGCGCCGCAGCCGAAGTCGAGAAAGCCGCGCCACGTGAAGGTATGGTACACGTTCTTGCCGAGCTTCCAGGGATCGTACACGTCCGCATTGGCAGGATACTTGTCCAGGAACGGGCGCATCTTCGCCACGCCGACCCAGGCGTTCCAGTCGAGGCCCTTGCGGATCGGATCGCCGTTCGGATGGCCCTTGACCCAGGCCGCCACGTTCTTGCCCTGCGGCCACACGGGACGGTTCGTCCACACGTGGACTTCCTTCACGTCGCCGAGGATTCCGCTCTGGATCACCTCGGTGCAGCGGCGCATGGAATCGACGGACGAACCCTGGTTGCCCATCTGGGTGATGACGCCGTTCTCTCTAGCCGTCTTGTTGAAGTAGTCGAGTTCCCAGAGCGTGCGCACGAGCGGCTTCTGCACGTAGACGTGGATGCCCATCTTCATGGCGCTTATCGCGATGGCGGCATGCATGTGGTCTGGCGTGGAAACCGTCATCGCGTCGATCTGGAGCTTGGACTGCTCGTCCAGCATCTTGCGGTAGTCGGTGTAGAAAGGTATCTTCGCAAGCTTCTCTGCGAGGCCGGGAATCTTCTTCGTGTCCTTCGCGTTGATGGCGCGTTCGCGCATCGTCGCGTCCGCATCGCACCATGCGACGAGTTCGGCGAGCCCGCTCTGGACCATGGGCATCCAGTCCGAATAGCCCTTGCCCATCACGCCGACAGCCGCCAGACGGATCTTCTGGCCCGGAGCGACCACGCGCGCCGTGCGGCCGCAGCAGCAGCATCCCGACATTCCGAGCGCCGACAGTCCGGCAGCTCCCTGGATAAACCCTCTTCTGCTTGTATTCATTGCTCTTTCTTTTCCTTTTTTAGGTGTTTATGGCAAAGCCACGAAATAGAGACATGGTTAGAATACCATTTTGCCCCTTTGCTTGGCAAGAGCAAAAGAAAGGCGGACTGCGTTTTGACACGCCGGTTTCAGTTGAACACGAGCCAGTCCCGTTCGAGCGACGCATCCATCGCCCGGCGCGACTTGACCGCCCCAGCGATCCTCCGCAGGGCGCGCACCACGGCGTCCTGCCCGAACGTGCGCAGTTCGCCCAGCGAGCGCCGCCGCACGACCCACCTGGCGGCCTGGTACAACGAACGGCGCGTCGCTCCTTCGGCCCTCCCTGTCTCCATCACCGCCACCTCGGCGTCCAACCACGTGCGCCGCGCCTCTTCCCAATCGCAGACGGCCTCGCGGCACGGACGGAACTTCCACTTCACGGCGGCGGAATACAGAGGATCCCCGAGCGCCACCGCGCGGTCTTTCACCTTCCATTTGTACTGCCGCCGCGTTATCAGCCTGGCGTCGCCGGCGCCTAGCACGCACTTGTTCAAATTCCGCGCCACGAACTCCGGATCTTCCGACACCAGCGCGAAGAGCAGGCCCGCGCCGCGGTTCATCAGCAGCCTGGCGGCCTCCATCCACGGGAACATCTCCGGACCGCGGCGCTCCACGCTGCGGAAAAGCTCCTCGCCGCGCTTTCCGGCGACGTCCACGTATCCATGCAGAAGTTCCTGTATCATGACGCGCTCCTGGTCGTGCCGGATGCGCCACGGCGTCTTGGCCGGACAGAAATCCACATCCACGCGGAGACGCTTCGTCCAGCGCGCGGCGACGGGCGCGAGCGCGGCATCTATCGCCGCAAGGTCGCCGGACGACGCACCCTCCTCCGAAACCACGTAGAAGTCGAGATCGTTGGAAAGCCTCTCGCCCCCGCCGTCCGCAATCACGCCGCCTTCGCCGCGCCCGTAGCCACCGCCGAGAACGACGCCGCCAAGGCGCGGAATGCGCAGAGCCTCCACCTCCGCGCCGACCTTCGCCACCGTCTCCGCCACAAGAGCGTCCATCGCAGGCGAGTCGGCCTCCACGAACCTTCCCATCAGCGTCTTCTCCCGCGCGACGTACCCTGGAGGAAGTGCCATATCGCCGCCATCACGCCGTCGCCCTTGACGCTGTGCGCGACGCCCGGCTCCTCGATGTCGGTCCATTCGCCGGAAACGGCGTCTATTATGCGGTTTCCGACCACGATCTTGTTCTCCAGTTCAAGATCGCCGCCCACGTAAGTGTTGTCGCACACGACCGAACGCGCAATGCGCGCACCCTCGCCCACGAACGCCCCGCAGCCTAGTATCACGTCGCCGTCGAGCGTCACGTTGCGCGCGCACCACGCGCCGTTCTGGAGCAGCGCCGGAGCCTTCACCTCCGTGCCGTGCTCCAGCACGACGTTGCGGCCAAGGTACACGCCCTTCTCGGCGGAATAGCCCGGCAGCGTGAAATGCTCCGGACTGTGCAGCACCTTGAAATTCACGTCCAGCCATGCGGACACTCCGTCAATGATCCGTGCGTAGGTACACACGCGCATCCACTTCCCGTCCCTGCGCCGGTAGATGCCGGGAGGCGTGGATGCCATCTCTGCGGCGGAAACAGGCGCCTCCGGCGCCGTGCCAATCTCATGCTCCGGCAGCATCATCCCCCAGCTGACGACAAGGGTGCCATCGTTATCGTGCATGAGAGTATCCGGCACTTTCGCAAGTTCGTCCAGACCGCGCGGCATCGGACCGAATGCTTCATGGTAAAACGTGGCCGTATAATAACGCCACGGGTCGTTGAACAGCGCCGCGAGATGCGGCGACGGATGGAAGTCCAGTATCTCCGCGATGGTGGCCTTGTAGAATTTGGCACGTTCCAGGACATAGTCAATCATGAGCCGCCCTGCAATCGGCAGCTCCGCCGGGCTTTTGCCCGGAAGAACGCCTTGCAGCCACTCTGTTTGCGGAATCGACGGTACAAACAGGAATTTCTCCATCAATAAGCCCCCTTCCCGCCTATTATCGCGGGAATGGTTTTCAGCAATATAAGTATGTCCTTCCAGACGCCAGGCGCGAGTATGTATTCCTTGTCCAGCCGCACCTGCTCGTTGAACGGTATCTCGCTGCGCCCTTTTATCTGCCATAAACACGTTATGCCGGGAATAACGTCCAGCCGCTTGCGGTCCTCGAGCGTGTATTCCCGAACTTCGGAGGGAACGGGCGGACGCGGCCCGACGAGGCTCATGTCGCCTATCAGTACGTTCCACAGCTGCGGAAGCTCGTCCAGGCTCGTGCGACGCAGGAACTTCCCGACCTTCGTAATGCGCGGATCGTCCTTCATCTTGAAAATCACGCCGTCCTTCGACTCGTTGCGGTCCATCAGAGCGGCCTTGCGCGCCTCCGCGTCCTGCCTCATGCTGCGGAACTTGTAGAAGTCGAAATGCCTTCCGTAGCGTCCTACGCGCACCTGCTTGAAGAACACCGGTCCGGGGCTGGAGAGCTTCACGGCGACGGCGATCGCGAGAAACACCGGCGAGAGCAGTACAAGCCCTATCGCGCTGCCTGCGATATCGATAAGACGCTTGACGGCGTAGGCCCCGAACACGGTGAACTTCCACGCCCGGAGACGCAGACTTCTGCGCTTGTTCCCGCCGGCTCTCGCCGCCAGTTCGCGCATGAGTTCTTCGAGGTCGGCGTCCTTCGTTCTGTCGAGAAAGCTTTCCATCAAAGCGTACCGGCGAGTTCCTTCAAGCGGGATATCAGTTCGGCGGCCTGGGCAGAGTCCTGCAGCTTCGCCGCGCCGCGCAGGCTGATGGCGGTCTGGGCCATCTCTTCATCGCCCGTGGCGAGCGCGTTGCCCTTGACGGTGTGGGCCGTCCTGTCCAGCGCGACCCAGTCGCCGCCGGCGAGTTCGGCGTCGGCCTCCGTCATCTTTTCTTTTATGGACGAAACATACTCGTTGTATATCTCGCCCATCACGTCGGCGTCGCCGCCGAACTGTTCTTCGAGGTATACCTTGCAGCATTCTTTCATTGATGTTCCTCTTGTTCTTCCGTCCACGGAATGTGAAACGTCGTTTCGTTGAGTTTTCCGAAGCGCTGACGCTGTATGGATTCGCACAGCTGCCGCATCATGAGCCGCCCGCGGCCGTGGTTGCCGAACTCGCGGTTGATCAGATCGAACGCCGTCGCGGCATCGCCGGCGGCGACCTGCATTCCAGGCGTGGGGCGTCCGTGGTCCCACACGCTCAGCTGGGCGAAGTCGCGCATGCGGCGGAGCCGCAGACTTACCACGCCCCTGCGCCGGTGCTGTTCGTCGTAGCCATGGTCGTAGATGTTCATCAAATGCTCTTCCAGCACCAGCTGGATGCGGCCGGCGAGGTCGTCCGGCCAGTTCTCGGCGGCGCACCATGCGGCGACGTGCCGCGCCGCCGCGTCCACGAGCGCCGGAGAAAGCTGCGTGGTGGCCTCGTAAGTGCCGCGCTCCGTCTGGACAGCTCCGAAAACAATGATGGATACGTCGTCCCCGCTGACAGGATACCCCAGTTCGCTGCATGCGCACATGAATTTGTCCGGCAAGACCATCAGCGAACACGATTTCAAGGCGTCGCCGGCAAGTTCCGCCGCCGTCGTGCGCAGGAATTCCGATGGCACGCTGCCTTGACCTTCTGCCCCGTCCTTCGACAGTTCGTACAACCCGTCCGTGAACGTCGTGCAGATTGCGCCGGACGGCAGAACTACCCGGACGATGTCGTCCTTGGTGTAGACGGTGTCCGGCATGAGCCCGATAGGAAGGCCGCCCCTGTTTTGCGGATTTACATCGACCACGGAAGAATTCTTGGCGTCGAACACCCTCAGATCAGGGGCGCCGCATGTGATGTATTCGACCGTCCCTCCCGACGTCCTTTCGGCAGATTTCTCCGCAGGCGGGGCAAATATGCAGATGACAGCGGTCATGTACGACATCTCGGCGAAGTTCGCCCGGAAGAACCCGTGCATCTGGTTGGCCAGAAGTTCCGGCGCGATGCGCCGCCCGTCGCGGACGTAAGAATGCACCGTCTGCCTGAGGAACGCCTGGACGGCCATCATCACTAGCGCCGCGTTGGTGCCGTGCCCCTGGATGTCGCCCAGCGCGAACAGCATCCGTCCGCCGTCTATCGGCATTGCGTCGTACAAATCGCCGCTCACCGACTCGTGCGGCTGCCACCATGTGGTGTAGAACTTCTTGTCGTCCATCATCGCCCTTACGGGCAGCATGCTGCTCTGCACATGCGCGGCCAGAGCGAGGGACTTGCGCTGCTCCTCCACCTGGTTCTCCACGAACTGCTGGATGTGGCGCGCGCCGACCACGCGCTGAAGGCGCTTCACCAGAACCTCCGTGCCGGCCGACTTCGGCAGATAGTAGCTGAGGGGATCCCCGATTATGCGCTTGAGGAAGCCGCTGCCCTCCTCCGGGTCGAGGGCGGTCATGAAGAAGAATGGCATGAGCGGATCCATGCCGCGCACGATGTCGCGGAACACGAAACCGTCCATGTCGCCCATCATAATGTCGGATATGACGGCGCAAAAGGACCTTATGTGCAGTTTCAGCGCCGCCACGGCCTCGTCTACCGTCGCGACGGGCACGGCCTCGTAGCCGGCGCGCTTCAGCCTCGCGCAGACAGTAAGGCGGATAAGCCTCTCGTCGTCCAACACGAGGATCTTCGCCTCGAATCTGTCGTTTGTCGCCATAAGCGTGCGTGTACCTCCGTTTGGTGAAATATAATACCACAGTCACCGCTGGATGACAAGCAAGAGTTATCTACACTCTAGCCGCAATTCCTAAGGCAGGGGGAATTATGAACCCTAGGAGGGGGAATTATGAACCCTAGGAGGGGGAATTATGAACCCTAAGGCGGCGGCTGTCAGCACGAGACGATAAAATCGTCGACCAAGCCTGCCATGACGGCCTGTGCGCCGTTCGTGGCGGCAAGCACTTCCTCATGGCAGAGAGGGCGCGGCGATATGCCGGCCGCGAGGTTGGACACGAGCGAAAGTCCCGCCACCTGGATTCCGCAGGCATGGGCGAAAACGGATTCGGGCACGGTGCTCATGCCCACCACGTCCGCGCCGACATGCGAGTAGGCGCGGATTTCCGCCGGCGTCTCGAACACCGGCCCGGACGTGAAAGCGTATATTCCCTCCATGACGCGCAGGCCGCGCCTGTTCGCCGCGCCGTGAAGCACGTCGCGCAGATGCTTCGTGTAGACTTCGGTCATGTCCGGAAAGCGCGGCCCCCAGCCGTCCACGACAGGTCCGATCATCGGGTTTATGCCGACCGTGTTTATGTGGTCCTTGAGAATCACGAAGTCGCCCGGTTTCAACGCGGGGTTGATTCCGCCCGCCGCGTTGGTGAGGAGAAGTTTCTGCCCGCCCATGCGCCGCAGCGTCTCCACCGGGAACACGACCGCCTCCCAGCCCACGCCTTCGTACCAGTGGCGGCGGCCGCAGAATGCGGCGATGCGCCGCCCGGCGCGTTCGTAGAGCCAAAATTCGCCGGTGTGCCCCGCGACCGTGGCCGCGCCAAGACCGGGGATGTCCGCATAGGGGATTCGGACCAGCGTGGCGTCGGCCTTGAGCGCGTCCGCCCAGCCGCTGCCCAGAACGATCGCGGCGTCCGGCGGACGCTCGAAACAGACATCCGGCAGGAACTCCGCTATGCTGTCGAAAAATTTGACGTTCATTCCCATCTGTATTCAACCTTTCCTTTGAAAACCGTCAGCACGGGCCATGCGGAAAAACACATCCCGGCGAACGGCATGTTTCGTGATTTCGTCTTGAAAGCGTCGGGGACGACGGCGCGGTTCGCCTGCGTGTCGATTACCGCGAAGCTGCCGGCGTCGGGCGTCTCGCCGATCAGGGACGCCGGGCCGGTGGTCCAGCGGGCGATCCAGTCCCGCACTGGCATTCCTTCTTCTATTACCATGACCTGCCAAGTGATCGCGGCGGCGGTCTCGAGGCCCACGATTCCGTTCGCCGCTACGCGGAAACCGCCCGTCTTCTTCGCTGCCGGATGCGGCGCATGGTCGGTCGCGAACATTCCGAGCGTGCCGTCTTTCACGCCCTCGCGTATGGCCGCGACGTCCTCGCGGCTTCCCAGCGGCGGCGCCATCTTCCAGTCGGCGTCGTCGCCGGGAATGTCCTCGCACGAAAGCAAAAGGTGGTGCGGCGTTGCCTCGCCCGTCACGGGCAGCCCCTCGCGCCGGGCCGCCCGTATCAGTTCGACCGTTCCGGCACACGATATGTGCTGCACGTGGAGAGCGCAGCCCGTGACGCGCACGAGCGCGATGTCGCGGCGGACGGCCTCCGTCTCGGCCTCCGGCGGCATCACGGGAAGACCGAAGCGCCGGGCGACGGGACAATCCCGCATCACGCCCGCGCCGAGAATCGACGGCACGACCGCGTGCTGCATGACGGGCTTTCCAAGTTTCGCCGCGCGCCGCATGGCCTCCTCCATCACACGGGCGTCGTCCACGAACGCGCCATCGTCGGTGAACGCGACCGCCCCGGCGGCGACAAGAGTCTCCAAATCGGCGACTTCGCGCCCGAGACGCCCTTTCGTGATGCACGCCGAAGGCGCGATGCGGCACGAAAGCGACGTATCTTCGATCTGCTCGCGCAGCCATGCCGGATTGTCGCCCGCGGGCGAGGTGTTCGGCATCGTGGTGACGCAGGTGAAGCCGCCCGCCGCCGCCGCCGCCGAGCCGCTGGCGCGCGTTTCCGCTTCCGGCGTCCCCGGATCGCGAAAGTGTACGTGTACGTCGCGCAGCCCGCCGGGAACGACGACGTAGCGCGGATCGTCCGCAAACCGTTTCAAGATATCTTCCATCATAAATCCGTATCGCCTAGTTTCCATTGCCAATCGATGCGCCCGCCGACGCACTTCACGTAAACACCCGCCCCGCCGCTTGCGACGGCGATTTCATCAAGAGCGTCGTTGATGCCGTGCCAGCCGGCCTGGCGGGATCCAAACCCGGCGGGGCTTACGCCCGCCTGATCAAGACGAGCTGAGCATCCTGAGCAGGGCGGCGAAAGCCCGCCCGGATTCCCACGTCCTGAGCAGGGCGGCGAAAGCCCACCCGGATTCCCACGTCTTGAGCAGGGCGGCGAAAGCCCGCCCGAATTCCCCGCCGGATTCCCGCCCGGATTCCCCGCCGGGCGCGATAAAACCAAATACCGGCCTTTCGCGAAAAGCCCCGGCTCGTCGCCTTTGGGCCGGTAGACCATCGAAAGCGGATCCTGCGACGCCCTTATGATTGCCGCGCCTCGCTTCACCAGCGCCGCGAATACCGCACGCTCACATGGCGAAATCCACGTGCCGGCGAGGGTGAAGCCCTTGTCGACAGCAGACATCAACCGCGCCTCGACCGCCGCAAACTCTGCAACCGGAATCGATCTCGAAAGCCTCACCGCCGCAATCTTGCCGCCAAGCAGCGCGACCTCCCCCGCGCCGCTCCACCACTCGCCGCAAGGCAGCACTCCGGCGACGAGCGGTTCGACCAGCGCAAGCGGCGGCGGATGGCCGTGCATCAGCGACCACTTGAGCGGATTGTTCTCGATGTATCTATCAACCGCCTCGATGGCCTCGCGCGAAATGCAGAGCCAGTCGTGGTAGTTCTTCTGCCATGCGAACGAAAGCCCCAGATCGCGCTTCGCTATGTTGCGGCTCCATGCCTTCACGTTGTAGACGAACTGCCCGAGCCTCTTCAACGGCTCGTCCTGGCCGGGCCGCAGATAAATCCTCAAATGCACGTGATCCGGCATCGCCACCCACTTTTTCAGCTGGGCGTCCGGCGTGCGCAGCGCCTCCTTCTCGATCACCCGCTTCAAAATCTCGCCCGCCGGAGAATAGACCACCTTCCCGCCTTCTACGCGACCGAATCGCGGCTGGCGCGGCTCAAGATGAAACGTCGCGAAAACGACGGCACCGCGGCTGTAGTCGTAGCCGCGATACCGCCGGAATCGTTTTGCTTCGCTCTTGGCCGCAATCAATGCCATGGCATCTGTGCTCAATATACGTAAAGACGCAGCGAGTCCGGCGGAATCGGTCCGGACGCCGGATCGCCGCCGGGCGCGAAAACGCCGGAAGGCTTGCCAAGGCCCTCGATCGCCACGACGGACGGCTTGTCCGAAATGTTCCACGCGCATACGGCGCTCGTGCCGTCGTCGGCGACGAAACGCTTGGCGACGATGCCGTCGCCGCGCACGGCGATGCCGTCTTCGTCGGCGAAGCGTCCGCGAAGGAGGTGTTTCGCGTGCTTCTTCTGAAAGTCTGCCACGGCCTTCATGTACGCGCTCGCGACGGCGGGCGG
>JAFPNP010000110.1 GCA_017411125.1 Kiritimatiellia bacterium | reverse complement strand
GCCCGTGCGAAGCGCAGTACGCAGCGTGTCGTTAGACTTTTGCCCAGACACCCCATCCCGCTGAATTATGCAACTTGTCAGTTATACAATGCAATATTCAGCGTCAAAATGTTTTGCTAAAATACTTGCAACTAAAAGCCAAGAAAGGAATATACAAGCTATGAAGAATGCTGCTCGTTTCGCGGTTGTTTCTGTCGTCTCGGCGATCTCGATTGGCATGGCGCACGCGGGAAGCGGCGGGCGGACGCCGTACATCGTCGCGCCGCTGTTCCCCAGGTGCAAGACGATGGCGTCCAACAGGGAGCCGGACGACGGACGGGGGAAGGTTCTTCGTCTGGGAGTATTACGACAGATTCCTCCCGGATTGCTTCGCGGACACTTCGCTTTTCCGCAATAGCCGCCCTGTTGAATTGAACCTCCACTGCGTCTGGGCTGAAAGGTGCAATACTTGCGCTAGGATATGCAATTGACCATGCGAAACGAGGACTGTTAAAATATGCACGTAGAATTGATTGTTGCAACAGGTAGTCAGCGAAAATGAAAGAGATCATCACAAAAAGTCGTGACGCCATGATTCCCACGGTGCGTGACATGGCGGCATGTGCGTCTGGAGCCCCCCAGACGAAGCCCTTGCGGGGGATATTACCCCTTGACAGGCGCGGCTTCCTGCGCCTAGCTCTGGCCGTTGTCGCCTGCCTGGCGGCTCCCGCCGGGCTCTTCGCAAACGATTCCCTTTCTGACGGATTCGCAAATCCGCCGCCTGCGGCGCGTTCGCAGGTGTGGTGGCATTGGATGAACGGAAACGTCACGAAGGAAGGCATTACCGCCGACCTCGAGGCGATGGCGAAGGCCGGTATCGGAGGTGCCACGATCTTCGATGTCACGGATCATATTCCGGAAGGCAATGTCGGTTTCGCCACGGACGAGTGGTTTGAAATGCTCCGCCACGCCGATGCAGAGGCAAGGCGTCTCGGTCTTGCGCTCTGTCTCGCGAACTGCAGCGGATGGAGCACGGCCGGTGGACCGTGGGTGAAGCCGGAAGATTCGATGAAGCGAGTCGTGTTTACCGAAACCCCCGTAAAGGGAGGGACGCGGTTCGAAGGCGAAATCCCCCGGTTTGCGGATTCGCACGGGTTCTACAGCGACATCGCGCTTCTCGCCGTGCCGAAGACGAAGGCGGAGTCGATCGACCCGCGGGATTACGGCATCGGCGTCTCGGCCACCTTCACCAAAGACGCCGACAAGCTGGCGGCCATGCGCGAATGCCGAGAAATCCCGAAGTGCTGCAATATACGCAGACCCAAGGAAGGCGGCAAGCCAAACGTCGCGACGTTTACGTTCGGGCGTCCGTTCCCGCTTTCGGGCATGGTCTGTTCGCTCAAGACGCCCGGCCGGTACATGAGGACGATAGTCACGCTCGAGGTTTCCGTCGACGGCAAGACGTTCCGCAAGGCGGGCAAGCACAAGATATACCTGCGTCCGTTCGGTTCCAGCAACGAGACAGACCTCTTCCTGCCTTGCCCGTGCGCGGATGCCCGCGCAGTCCGCGTGACCTTCGACTTCCCCGCGGGAATGGCCGGAGTGACGAACAAGCTTCAACTGCTGCGTCCGACGGCTGCGGGCGGCATCCCTGAGTTCAGGGCCAAGATCTTCGCGTTGAGGAGTGCGATGCCGGGCATCCCGTACGAAGTGCGCCCGGATCAGATTGTACGGCTTGACGACATCGTAGATCTCGCCGCGCACATGAGACCGGACGGCACCCTCGACTGGACTGCACCCGAAGGCCGCGATTGGCGGATATTCAGGTTTGGCTATGCCGCGAAGGGCCGCACAAACCATCCGGCGACCAGACTTGGCGTGGGGCAAGAGGTCGACAAGTTGTCCGCCGCGGCCGTCGAACGCCACTTCAATGCATACATCGGCCGCGCGGCGGATATGTTCGGACCTAAGACGCCTTTCCCGCAGTCCGGCTTCAACAATGTCATCGTCGACAGCTACGAAGCGGGCTGCCAGAACTGGACAGACGGATTTGACACGATTTTCCGCGAGCGTAAAGGGTACGACATCGTCCGCTACATGCCTTTGTTCGCCGGGTGCATCATAGACGGCAAAGAAGAGACCGAGCGCGTGCTGTCCGATTTCCGCCGCGTGGTCTCGGATCTCTTCATCGAAAATTTCGCCATGACGTTCGCGCGCCTTTGCCACGGGCGCGGACTGTACTTTTCGCTCGAGGGCTACGGCAACGCGCCGTGCGACGACCTGAAGTACGCGAGATGGGGCGATTGCACGATGGCGGAGTTCTGGGCCGGCACGGATTCCGACCCGCTTAAGAAAGGCAATTCGAACTTCGGCGGCAGCGTGGCGCACGTATGGGGCGGCGGAAGGGTGGTTTCCGCCGAGGCCTTCACGAGCGGCGGCGACACGCGGCGCTGGCTCAAGCACCCGTTCGCCATGAAAGCGCAGGCCGACCTCGCGTGGTGCAGCGGCGTAAACCAGATAGTGTACCATTCGTACCCGCACCAGCCCTGGCTGAACAAGGCCGCATTTCCGGGAATGACCATGGGCGCTCACGGCACGCATTACGGGCGGACGCTCACGTGGTGGGACCAGAGCGGCGCATGGCACGCCTACCAGACCCGAGCTCAGTTTCTCCTGCAGCAGGGCGTCGTTTGCAACGATGCGCTCGTGTACAACGGCGACAGCGCCCCGAACTTCGGTCTCGACGTCGAGCGTTGGCACCGGTACGACAAGGCCGAACCCCTGCCGCGCGCGTATTCGTGGGACGCCTGCGGCGGCGATGCGATCGCCGCGATGTGCGTAAAGGACGGCAAAATCATCGCCCCCAGCGGAGCGAGCTACAGTTTCCTTTGCGTCACAGATTCGCCGGGGGCCGTTTCCCCGGAATCGCTCGCCGACATAGAGCGCCTGAAGAGCGAGGGCGCGCTCGTGTTCTCCGGCAAGCCCGGCGAGAAAGCGATAGCCGGGGCTGGCATCGCTCCCGATGTCGTATGTGACTGCAAGGACTTGACTTGGATACACAGAAAGGCCAACGACGGGACGGACATCTACTTCCTGGCAATGCCGAACGAAAAGGAAGAGTCTTTCGAGGTGTCGTTCCGCATTTCCGGACGAGCGGCCGAGCTCTGGGATCCGGCGACTGGCGAACGTGCGCTCTGCCGCGGCGCGAAAGACGACGGAACGCGCACGACCGTGCCTATGGCGTTCGATCCCTCCGGATCCGCATTCGTGCTGTTCCGTCCCGTGCCCACGCCCGGCCTTGCGCCTGCGCGCATGTGGCGCAAGCTTGGGGAGACGGTCGTGGAAGGGGAGTGGAACGTCGCGTTCATCGACGGACGCGGAGCGCCGGAAAAGGCGGTCTTCGACAGGCTTGTATCGTGGACGGAGAGGCCCGAGGACGGCATACGCCACTATTCCGGCTCCGCCGTGTATTCCAAGACGATCGCCGTCCCCGCGTCTGGACGAGTCCTCCTCGACCTTGGCGAGGTGAAGGAGGTCGTCGACGTGACGGTTAACGGGAAAACGTATCCGACGCTCTGGAAGCCGCCGTTCCGTCTGGACATAACCGATGCGGTGGAAGGACGCGCCGAGGCGCAGCTTTCCCTGAAGGTGACGAACCTCTGGCCGAACAGTCTCATCGGCGACGACGCATTGCCGCCGGATGCGGAATACAGGCCCGACGGAAGCATTGTCGAAATCCCCGCCTGGGTCCCGGAGGGAAAAGCCAGTCCCGTCGGCCGCAATGCGTTCGCCACCTGGCGGCACTGGCGCAAGGAAGACAAGCTGCTTCCTTCCGGGCTTGTCGGCCCCGTCAAGATCGAAACAGGATGTCTGGAAGATTAAACCAAAGAAAGGGGAAATTCATGACAATGAAGAAACATGTCGTTAGAATCGCACTTTGCGCCGCAGCGGCATTGTGCACATCGCGTTCAATGTCGGCAGACCTGCCGTGGAAATACGACACGAAGGATCGTCCGTCCGACGTGAGCGTGACGGCGACGGCGACGGGGTCTCTCGCGGACCTGTCGCCGCGCGTGCAGTCCGCCGCAGTGTCCGGGACCGTCGACACGCGGCTGATGACCTCGGTGGCGATTGCGGGCGCGCCCGTCGACGTCAGGCGGCTCGGCGCAACGCTGATCATCCGTTAGTCTTTGAAGAAAGGAACATGGCAATGTGTAAATGGACATTTGCATGCGATGCGCTGTTCTATCGCTACACGAAGGCCGAGGCGGAAGCCCGCTATGCGGCCATCGAAGAAATCTGCCGCGGTTTTTGACGCAGGGGCGTAAAAACGGCAAATGCAATTTTGAAATTAAACTTTGCAATTGAAACAGATGCTGGGTCGATGATAAAATAGCAACACAATCAACTTAAGGAGATGCGACCATGGTGCGCCAAGCAAGCTTGGCTGAACTTGTAGAATGGTGCGCCAAGTAAAGCGCGATAGCAACTTGCGAAATGATAAGGAGTTCGCACTGACAAGAAATCGACAGTCAGTTAGGAAGACAGGCGGCATGAGGGGCGACCCGAGTGCCGAAGCCCTGTCCTACAAACAGGTGAGCCGCAGCGCAAGCGAGCCCTTGCCGTTAAGCCTCGTTATAGTTAAAACCCCATGCGGCCAGCGTGTCATTCTGCGTGAAGCCGAAAAGAAGCGTCGGAGTCGATTTGCGGCGCAGAAAGCATGGCGGGGCATAGAGGGGCGGCGCGTCTGGAAAGTTGCATCGGGAACTTGGGAGGTCTGCGGCGCGAAAGCGACCGCAGAAGTCGGACGAGGCCATAGTAGCGTCGAAGCGGGGCAATGCCCGTGGAGCGAAGGGCCTCTACGTGCAAAAGGAAACGTTTCAAACAAATGGGGGCAAGCCGCTTGACTGCGAAGTCCTATACGGAAGAGGAAATCCGCGAGATTGCCGAAAGGCAGCATCTCGTCGGCTATCCGCACCTTGCGCTCATGAGGGAGAAACTGTCGGTAAAGGCGAAGAGCGAACCGAAGTTTCGGTTCTACAACCTCAAGCGGCTCGTCGTCGAGACGGAGACGCTCTGGTGTGCGTGGGCGCAAGTCCGCGCAAACAAGGGCGCGCCCGGAGTGGATGGCATGACGATTGAGGACATCGAGCAGTCCGAGGGCGGAGCGGAGGCGTTCATCGCGGGGATTCAGAAGGAACTCCACGAGAAGACCTACCGCGCAAGCCCCGTGAGAAGGAAGTACATCGAGAAGGCGAACGGAAAGTTGCGTCCGCTCGGCATCCCCACCGTGAAGGACAGGGTGGTGCAGTGCGCGGTGAAGCTCATCATCGAGCCGATATTCGAGGCGGACTTCCACGACTGTTCGTTCGGGTTCAGGCCGAACCGCTCGGCACAGCAGGCTGTGGACAGGATAGCGGCGGAAATCAAGGCGGGGAAGCGGCGGGTCTATGATGCAGACCTCTCGTCCTACTTCGACACGATACCGCATGATAAACTGTTCCTTGCCCTGCGAAAGCGCATCACGGACAACGGCGTGCTGTCGCTCATACGGCAGTGGCTGAAGTCCAACAGCGTCGATCCGAACGGGGTGCAGAGCAGTCCGAAGGGAAAGGGGACGCCGCAGGGCGGAGTGATATCCCCGTTGCTGTCGAACATCTACCTGCATTGGTTCGAGACATGTGCCATGCTGGTTGCCAAGGCCACCAACCAGGTCATGTCGATTGTGCGCTATGCGGACGACTTCGTGATTCTCGCGGGAAAGTGGGCGGATGGATTCGTTCAGCGGATTGAGGGTGAACTGGAAAACCGATTCGGGCTTGTGGTGAACAGGGAGAAGTCGAAACTTCTCGACATGGAAGCCGACAAGTCCGCGCTGTCGTTTCTCGGCTACGAGTTTCGATATGTGAGGGACAGGCACTACTGCAAGGGCGACAGATACCTTGAATGGTGTCCGTCCAACAAGTCGGTCAAGAAGGTTTGCCGGAAAGTCAAGGAAG
>JAFPNP010000109.1 GCA_017411125.1 Kiritimatiellia bacterium | reverse complement strand
GCCGAACTGGACGTCTGGGACAAGGTGGCGGCGCACAACTGGGCGCTCGTGCCGCAGACGAGCGAGGAGCCGTATATTGTCACCGGCGGCCCGGAGAAGAACCGCGACAAAGGCCCGGTCGCGGGACGGCTCATGCTGTTTCCCGGCCTTGAGAATTTCCGCAACTTCAACGCCACGAGGCGCGTCCCGGAGTTCGGCGTGTGGATGAGCCCGCTAGAATTTCTCCATTGGGAAGTGATAGCGGTGAAGGGGGCGCGCGCCGAGATCTACGGCTACAGGCCGGGATACGTGCCGCAGCCGCCGGACGAGGCGGAACGGGCGTTTCTCGCTCCGCTTCTCTACGAATCGCTTGGCGTGCTGATGCGCGTGGAGGAGGAGCCGGAGTTGCCGCTGAAGTATTTCGCGTCCGAACACGCTCTCTTCGCCCGCAAGGAGGTGGTGGAGGGCGTTTGGCAGGACGGGCCGCTTCGTCTTCCGCCAGACGACGAGCTGAAGTTCGTGGAGCGTATTTCGCTCGACGGCGCCAAGTGCAAACTTGTCGCGAAGTTGCCGGTGGCGTCGGATGAAAAGTGGGAAGTCGATTTCGTGCTCATTCCGACCTATCACACGCGGGAGGCTAAACCGCGCTTCTTGTACGTTTTCGCGGCGGTGGATGCGTCGACTGGCGTTCGCGTCGTGTGGTTGAAGATGTCAGTGGGCGGAACCGACGCCGCGCTCAAGGCGTTGTGGGAGGGCCATGCGGCCAGACTGATGGAGGCGATGCTCCGCATCGGCCGCGTTCCCGGCGAACTGCATGTGCGGTCTGGGCGCGTGGCGAGATTTCTGCGGCCGCTTGGCCTTCACGCGCCGTTCAAACTCGTACACCATGCCAGGCTGCCGGCTCTCGACGCGGCGCTCAACCGGGCCGTGAAGACGCAGACCGTTTGATCGTCGTAGAAGGCTTTGTGGCAATGATGCGGAGCAGCTCCGAGATGACGAGCGAGGCGTCCGCGTTCGACGAGACTAGTTTTTCACGCGCCGATAGCATTCTGTATCGGGCGTAGCGCAGTTCTGTGAGCGAAAATGGGAGGGCGCGCCTTATTGCGTTCTTGACGGCCCAGGCGTTCTTCGCGGTGGACGGGCCGAACCCTGCCGCGTCTAGCGCGGTGCACGCGGCGGGTGGAATCTTGTCGGACCAGCGCCCCCATTTGTCGAGCCAGCCGCGGTCAAGCGCGTCGCGGCACACGAGCGCCTCGCGAAAGTATTTTTCCATTACCGTGGCGATAAGGATTCCTCCGCCGTCCTTTCCGAACGGCGCGACTGCGTCGAGAAGGGCGGACGGATTGCGCTGCGAGACGGCGTCGTGCATTGCCCACAGTTCCGGCTCGTCGCCGCCGACCGACGTGACTGCGGCGATGTCCGCCGCCGTGACCTCGTTGTGTTCCGTGCCGAGATACGAATGCATCTTCTGCAGTTCGCACACGATGGTACGGGTGTCGGTACCTACCTTGGCGAGAAATGCCCTGTCCGCGCCCGGAGCGAACGTCAGTTTCTCTTCGTCGGCGAGATCGGGCAGACGCAGAAGGGCGTCCTGCATTCTGTCCTTTGCTTTTCCGCCGCCGACCAACTCCACTACGTGCGCGACGGTTTTCAGCCTCTTCGCGAACACGCTTGTCGCCAGCAGTTTCGTGGCGGTGATGAGCAGCGTTTGGTTGGACGGGAGCGGGGTCGCGGCTGCGTTTTCGGAGAATTTGTCGAGCGCAATCTTCACGGCCTCTGAGAGTTTTCCGCCGGTGCCGCTGCCGGGGAGGAACGTCACGCCGCGCCACCACGTGAGTTTCACCGGGTCGAGGAACGGCGGCGTCTGGATCGAGGCAGTACAGGCGCGGATGGAAGAGAGTTGCGTCTCCATGTTTTCGGCGTCGCCCGGAACCGTCTCCACGGCCGTGGATCGCAGTTCGGGCGGAACCGCCGCGTCGATTATGCGCCGCGCCGCAGTTTCGACGAGGTAGGAGTCTTCGCCTACAAGAAGGTGTATGTTTGGTTTCCCGGTCATTGTATGCGTGGCGTCCCGCATTGCGGTCAGCAAATTTCGGGTTTGAGCGTGGTGCATCCTATGGCGGCGAGGGCGTCGACGAGTCGGTTGTACTGTGCTTCGTCTTCGTAGGTGCCGACGATCGCGCCGCCGGAGCCGGCGAACTTCGCGGATGCGCCCGCGGCGCGTGCGGCCATGACCATTGCACGGTTTGCCGGCGCGACGTTGAAGATGCGGTCGCGTAGGTCGAAATTGGCGTTGACGAGCGCGGGAAGGGCGTCCTTCCGTCCTGCGAGCAGCGCGTCGCGGCCTTGCTGGGCGATGTCCGCGAACTCGCTCATGGCGGCGAGGATGTCCGGCTTCTTCTCCTCGAAGAGGACGCGCAGTTTCTTGTGGTATTTGCCAGAGACCTCGGCGCGGTTGGGGTCGTAGGCCACGTAGAGGTTGGGCAGCAGCGCCGGATCGAGGCGCTCGTATCGGCCATGCCCCGTGCTTTCCACCAGCGTTTTTTCGAAGTCCATGAAGACGCATCCGCCGTACATCTGGATCACGCGGTCCTGCAGGCCGCACTGTATGCCGAGTTCGTCGCGCTCCGCTTCGAGGCATATGGTCGGGGCGTATTCCAGCGGCACTTCCACTCCGTAGAACTGCTGGAGCGCCTTCAGCATTGCGGTGCAGATTGCGGAGGAACCCGAAAGCCCGACGAGGCGCGGTATGTTCGAGGTGTAGCGCACAGTGAAGTTCTTTTTTGGAAGTTCTATTTTTCTGTCGCGGCAGTAGAGGAAGAACAGTTTTGAGATCGCCTTCAGGAGGCGTATGCCGCCGTAGTAGCCGAAGAGGTGCAGTTCCTTGAGAAGATCCTCGGGCGAATTGAAGGTGGAGTCATCCACGTCGCTCGGTACGAAGCCGAGTTCGGGCGTTTCGTACATCGTGAGTTCCGCCGCGAAGTTGCGGAATGCGAACGACACGGTCTTGCCGAAGTATCCGTCGGACGGATTGCCGAGGAAACCCGCTCGCGCGTATGATTTGGTGTATATCAGCATGATCTACCTCTTTTTTTTCTTTGTTGCAGAATTGTTGTGCTATTTTATCGGTGCGCAATTCACGTGCGCCCTTACAAGGCGGCGCCGGTATTCGGACGCGCGTTTCGAAAACTCCGCAAAGTCGCGCTTCGCCGGGTCGGGATACGTCCACAGCACCTCCGCCATCGCGAAACCGCGTGGCCAGAGTTTCCACTCCATGTCATAGCGGTTCCATGTGTGCGAAGTCCAGTTGCAGCATTGTCCGCCCACAACGTTCTTGCGTGCCTCCGGCTCGACGCCGACGAACGGGTCGAACCGATATACGCGATCGAGCGGCAGGTTTCCGCCAATATAGATGAAGGGATCTTCCGAAAGCCCCTGCCTGTAGTCGAAATAGCAGTGCGATGTGGGGCATCGGACGATTTCGTAGCCTTTGTTCGCGGCGAGCGCCCCCGCGCCGTAATTGCGCCAGCACATCCCCATCGTCGTCTTCGGCAGCATCGACGTGAACGCGTCGCCTTTTGCGTTCTGGTTTTTGGAATCGACGAATATCTCGTCCCAGCCGATAGCGCGCTTCCCTTTCTTGGCAAGGTACTCCGTGAAATGCCGCGTGACCCAAGGCTGCAGGTCTTCAACGCCGCGCAGGCCCTTCGCCTTGACGAACGCTTGGCATTTCGGACATTTTGCCCAATTGATGCGCGGACATTCGTCGCCGCCAATGTGTATCATGTCGGACGGAAACAGTTCGCACACGTAGTTCAGCACCTTTTCCACGAAGCATATCGCATCGGGGTTGCCGACGCACATCACTTGATTCAGTACTCCTCTTGACAGCGGCTGGCGTCCGGACTTGCATATTTGGTCCGGGAAGCAGCACAGTTCGGGATACGCGCAGGCCGCGCATAGGAAATGGCCTGGAAATTCGATTTCGGGCACGACCTTGATGTGGCGTTCCTTCGCGTAGGCGATGATTTCCCGCACGTCGTTCGCCGTGTAGTAGAACGGGCCGACCTTTTCGCCGAAGGAGCGCGGCTTCTGCCCCCTGCGCGTGATCCACTCGTCGCCGTATTTTACCAGTTCGGGGTATTCTGGTATTTCGAGCGTCCACGACTGGTCGTCCGTGATGTGCCAGTGAAACACGTTGAACTTGAACCACGCCATCTGCTCGAGTGTGCGCTTGACGACCTCCTTGCCGAAGAAGTGCCTCGCGTCGTCGAAGTGGACACCTCGCCACCTGAACTTCGGCCAGTCCTTTATTTCGAGGCAGGGGTAGACCGCGCATTTTTCTTTGGCGTTGTAGCGTCCCATGTGGAAAAGCGTCATTTGCGCGTAGTAGGCGCCGGCGTCGTCGGAATGGCGTATCGCAATGCCGTTCGTCGTTATGGAAAGTTCGTAGCCCTCGGACGGAACCGACGGGACTTTCACGTATTTCGGACTCTTTCTCGCAAGGTATTCGCCGCCCGTCACGCGCATTTCTTGCGGCGCGGGAATTATCGTCGCGGTTGTCG
>JAFPNP010000013.1 GCA_017411125.1 Kiritimatiellia bacterium | reverse complement strand
GTTCGCGGATGAATGCGCCACGGAACTCCATCCTTTTGCGGCGCGATTTCCGCGCGGGGCGAGAAGATTGCCGATGTTCCATGCATGGCCGCCGTCGTGCGAGGAGGACGCGGAAAGGCGGAACTTTCCGCCGTCCGCCGTTTGCGAAGGTTCTGCGACCGGATCGGCAAGCTCTGCGGGAAGCACGCCGTGCGCGACGATTGCGTACTTTCCGGGCGGCAGCGCGTCAAGCGCGGCAACGCTTCCGTTCACCATTGCGCGCCCGCACTTCGGCAACGCGACAGAGGCTTTCGTTCCATTCGGCACCGTCAGCGCGGCGACGAGATTCGATCCCTCCATCCGCCACGACGCATCAACCGCGCCGTGCGGCGTCGGGACTTTTCCAGACGCGAAGGACATTCCGGCGCAAGGATGCGGACGGAACTCGAAACGCGAGTAGCCCGGCGCGAGCGGCGTGACGCCAAGCACGCCGGCGGAGAGTATGCCGGCGATCGCGGTGTCGGGATGCGATTCGTCGCCCCAGCCTTTTTTCGTCATTCCCATGCATTCGGTCGTCGTGCGCGCGCCTTTCCACGCCGGGTCGAGAAGCTTGAACCAATTGTGCGCGGCTATGGCCGCAAGAGCGCGGTCGGTGAAGCCGTATTCCGTCATCCCTCGCACGGCGAGCGCCTGGAACTTGCCATGCCCCGTGCGCTTCAGGCGCGGCGCGATGGAAAGCGCTTCGTCCCGCGTCGCGAAACGGGTCGCGAGCGCAAGGGCGTTCGCCTCGAATCCGAAGCTGCGATTGCGGTCCGACAGCATGAAGAAACCGTCCTTGGCGTTCCAGAAACGCCGTCTGATCGATGCCGCCAGGCGCACCGCTTCGGCGGCGTGCCGCGCATTCCCGACATCGTCGCCGCAGACATCGGCCAGCGCGGCGGCGTCCACGTGGCATTTCCACAAGAGGATGTCCATGTAGGAGCGGTGCGAAACGTCGCCGAGGTTGAGGTTGCAGGCGTGCTTCGACGTTTCGCGCCGCTGGACGAACGTTCCGCCCTCCGCCGTGTGCGCGGAGAGGTATTCCATTAGTTTCGCCACGTTCGGATACAGCCGGCGTACCGTCGCGGCGTCGCCGGAATAGAGGAAGTAGTCGCGCAGCACGGGCACGAACCACGCGGCGAACTCGTCGGACTGGAACGGCCCCCACTCCCCGGCGCCCGGCGGCGTCGAGCGTTCCGCGTAGGGACACGCCTGCACGTAGCCTTCCGGCGTTTGGTTGAACGCGAGCATTTCGACCGAACCGCGCATGTAAGGCTCGTCGCCGGGATTGAAGGAGTAGAAGATGTTGCGTTCGGCCCACCAGAGGTCGCCGCTCCATATGAGGCGGTCGCGTTTCGCGCCGTCGGCGACGAACGGGCGGGTGCGCGGAAAATCCCATTCGTCGAGCGCGTCGGGCGCGTCGAACCGGCTGCGCCACCTCGTGCCGTTTGCGTCCGATATCGAAATCTCCGATATGACCGGCCACGATTCTTTCCGCACCGAAATGCCGAAGCGTTCTCCCTTGCGTATCGGCAATGAGACGGTCTTCGCCTCATTGGTGGACGACTGCGCCACTTCGATGCGCCTGTCGCCCGCCGAAACCATGAAACGCCCGACGGGGAAATGCGGGTTCGCGTCGAACTCGTACTTGACATGCAGCGTGCCGTCGCACGGAGACGGCAGTCTGTGCCAGCCTTCGCCGGACGCCGCTTCGAGCTTGCGCGGCAGCAGGCGCCCGCCTGCGCATTTCCATGCGTCATGATTCGGAAACGCGGCTATCTGGCACGTCCACGCGCTTATGCGCCAAAGCTTTTCCAGTCGCGGGTCGGAACAGGAGAACGATCCCTCGAACGACCCTTCGCGGAACACTTCGGCGTTCTCGATTCTGAAAGACGAGAGCGTCGCCTCGGTTCCCGGAGTGTCGAGCTGGAGACGGACGTATCGCTGCTGGCCCTGTATCAGCGGCGCGACGAACCTTCCCGTGCGGCAGATGCAGTATAGTTCATGGCGGTTGATGTTGCCCGGAAGGGCTGGGATGTCGACGGACGGGCCGAGATACCGCGCGCTTGTTTCGCGCGAGAAACAACCTTTTTCGCCGAGACCGTCCGGGTGGTTGGCGTATGCGACGCGCAGCACGGGTCGGCCCTTGACCGCCGACACGTCGAATACCGCATATCCTCCGACGCTCGCCGCGCCGAGATCGATGCGCACGACTTGCGCCCGCCCGTCCTTCGGATGCGAAAGCGTGATCGGAAAAGCCACGTTTGCCTCGGCGGCGCAAGCACTCCGTGCCGCGAACGCCGCCGCAAGCGCGATGCAGACCGCAATGTTCCTTGTTTTCATTCTATTCCTCATCCTCTTTTCAGACATCGACATCTTCCGGCATGTGCTGGCACGAGCAGCCCGCGTCGCAGGTTACGATTTCACCGGTCATGTTGCCGGATGCGTCCGAGGCGAGGAACGCCACGACGTTTGCTATGTCCGCTCCCTTGGCTTCGCGGCGCAGCGGACAGTTCATCCGTCTTCGCTTGGCTTTCGCCGGATCGAGCGTCTCCCATCGCTCCGTGTAGATGTATCCCGGAGCGCAGCAGTTCACCCGGATGCCGAGCGGACCCAAGTCCAGCGCGAGCGCGCGCACCATCGAGTTTATCGCCCCCTTGGAGGCGCAGTACGCCGTGCGGCAGCGGATCGCCCGCTGCGCGGTGTTGGACGACAGGAACACTACCGCGCCGCGCGTTTCCTGCTTCATGAAGAACCTGTTGCACGCCGTCTGCGTCACCTGGAAGCCGCCGAACACGTTGGTCGCGAACACTTCGCGGAACTGCGCCGCAGTCGCTTCCAGCGGACCGCCATGGCCAAGACCCTGGTTGGCGGCGTTGTTCACCAGTATGTCCAGACGGCCAGCCACGCGCTCCACCGTGTCGAAAAGCGCCTCTACCTGTTTTGCATCCGATATGTCGCACGCCTGCGCCACCACGCCCTCCACGCCGCGCTCCTTCAGGATCGCCGCGCCTTTTGCCGTGGATGCCTCGCTCGAGCCGCACATGAACACCTTCGCTCCTTCGCGGACGAACTTTTCCACGATGTCAAGTCCGGTGTTTCTGTTTCCGCCGGTGACGAGAGCCACCTTTCCTTCAAACATTCCCATAATAATCTTCTCCTTGTTGTTTCAATCTGCGACTACATGGCATGGCGTATCGCCCTCCATAGTCTGGGCCTATCTGTTCCACATCCGCCATATTCTATCAAAAATTCGCCGCATCTGCATCTGTAGTTTGGTTGTAGTACCCATTTTTACGTGCGGTTTGAAAAGGTAAACGCAATCAAAAAATGGGTAAACTCCAGGCCCTATTATGCGGCGCGCAAGTGTGGTATAATATTGCCATGAGCGAAAAAGAGCAAATTCACGTCGCGCTGCCGCTGAAGTATCGTCCTAGGACGTTTGACGACGTCGTCGGGCAGGAACACGTCACGCGCACACTCCGCAACGCGATATCCTCAGGGCGGATCGCAAACGCATATCTGTTCGTCGGTTCGCGCGGCATCGGCAAGACCACGCTTTCCCGCATATTCGCAAAGGCGATAAACTGTCCAACGCCGAACGGCGTCGAGCCGTGCGGCGAATGCGAGAGCTGCCGCCAGATCGCGGAAGGGCGTTCTATCGACGTGACGGAGCTGGACGGTGCGTCGCACAACAAGGTCGAGGACGTGCGCCCGATAATCGAGAGCGTGCAGTTCAAGCCCGCCGCGTCGAAGTACAAGATTTTCATCATCGACGAATGCCACATGCTCACTCCCGCCGCGTGGAACGCGCTCCTCAAGACGCTCGAAGAGCCGCCGCCATACGTCCGTTTCATTTTCGCGACCACCGAGGGCGACAAGCTCCTCGCCACCATAATCTCGCGTTGCCAGCGTTTCGACCTCAGGCGCATCCAGACGCACCAGATCGCCGCCCGGCTGCGCTACATATGCGGGAAGGAGGGCATAGACGCGTCGGAGGACGCTCTTCTCGCAATAGCCCGCGGCGCGGAAGGCGGGATGCGCGACGCGCTTTCGTCCCTAGACCAGCTCATCGCCTTCACCGGCGACAAGATCACCGAGGAGGACGCCCTCGGCGTGTTCGGCCTCGTTTCGCGCAAGTCGCTCGAAGATCTCGCCGCCGCGATACTTAAGGGCGACGCCGCCGCGATCCTCCGCGCCGTGGAGAGTTTCGATTCCGCAGGAAAGGACATGCGCCGCCTTGCCGGCGAGCTGATGCAGCATTTCCGCAATCTTGTAGTGTGCCAGGCTCTTGGCGGGAACGCGGCCGGCATAGAGGCCACGCCGGACCAGGTCAAGACGCTTCAGGAACAGGCGAAACTCTGTCCCGCTTCGCGCTTGTTCCGCGTGGCCGACCAGCTCGCCGAGATGCAGGACAAACTGCGTTACGTGTTGAGCGTGCGCACGCTTATCGAAATGTCTCTGCTTCGCGCCTCCCGCGTGGCGACCGTGGCGACCGTGGACGAGGTGCTGCGCGCTATCCGCGCCCTCAAGCCCGCTGCCGTCCCGGAAGCGCCTGCGCCGGTCGCGGCGCGTCGCGTCGAGGATGCCGCGCCCTGCCAGATCCGCGAACCGGCTGCCAAACCGGTTGCGATGCGCAATGAATCCGCCGCCGCCGCCGCGCCTGCCGCACCGAGGCCTCCGGCGGAACTGAGCGCGGACGAGCGCGACAAAATCCTGAACGACGACAAGGTCAACGCCTTGCTCAGGCAGATGCCTGGCGCGAAGATAACAGATCTGAAGTAGACGGATGGAAGGGCGTCGCGTCGAGGTCGTCGCGCCCTACCAGACGGAAATCGCGCCGAGCGCGTCGCGCAGAATGCTCTCGGCGGCTTTTTCGCGCTCGTGGCGCCCTGCGCTTCCCAACACCACCGCGATCACGCGGCGTCCGTTGCGCCGCGCCGTCAGCATGATCGACGAACCGGATGCGGCGGTGAAGCCCGTTTTCAGTCCGTCGCATCCCTCCACCGGCGCGCAAAGATGCTTCGGATCGGGATTTCCGGGGATGAAGTAGTTGTGGTTGACGAGCGTCAGCGGCTCGCCGGAACCGTCCGTGACCTTGCACTGCGGCCGCGACGTGTATTCGAGCGCCTTGGGGTTTCTGGCGACGGCCTGGCCGAGTTTGACGAGGTCGGCGGCGGTCGAGACGTCGAAGCCGCGCTTCGAGCCGCGGGGAGGAGGAAGGCCGTTCGGCGAGGCGTAGCGCGTGTCGCGCATTCCGAGCGCTTGCGCCTTTCGGTTCATGCGTTCGACGAACGCGGCGCGCAGTTCGTCTGGATCTGCCTTGCCGCTCTTGGATGTCTTCGAGGCGGAATGTTCTGCCAGCGCCTCGGCGGCGTCGTTCGCGCTCTTCACCATGATCGACAGCAGAAGATCGTGGACGGTCATTGACTGTCCGGCGCGCAGGCCGACGCTGCTAGGCTCCATCGAGGCTGCGAGTGCACTCGCCTCCACGCGGTCGCCGAGTTTGTACGCGCCGGCCTTTATATCCTCCAGCACCAGCAGGAAAGTCATCAGTTTCGTTATGGACGCCGGATACGCGGCGGTGCGCTCGTTGTCCGCGAACAGCACTCGTCCGGTGTCGGCATCCACCGCGATCGCGCCGCGATACGGCGCGCGCGGAGCGAGCGACGGCCTTGCGGGCTTTTCCGTGGCTTTCGGTTTTTCGGCGACGTACCTTGGTTTCGCAGGCTTTGCCGCCGTTTTCGTTTTCGGTTTTTCCGCGATGGGTTTTGCGGCGGCCTTGGGCTTTGCGGCGGCAGGTTTCGCCTGTTCCGTTTTCGCGCGCGGGCCGCCGATCAGCGGCCCTCGCTTTATCGGAGGCGGGGCGGAGAGTGCCGCGCCAGCCATCGCAATGGATACCGCGAGAAAGAGTAGCCTGAATGTTCCGTTCTTTTGCATGGGGATAGTATCTCATAACTGTTTGCCTGATTCAAGCGCAAACTGACGTGGCGTCGGGGAGAATTGGATTGAATGTCGGTGTGCAGTATGGTATAATCGCCGCCATTCGATTCTGCATCAGGAAGCGGGGGCGGGTTGCCTCCGCGCCAACCGAGCGAAAGCCGCGGTGGTTCGGGATGTTCCCCCCGGATGCGCTTCGCAAGTACGAAGAAAGAAAGAAAGAGAAGAGCAACAATGGCGAACAATTCCGGGAGGCACGTGTTCACGTCCGAATCCGTTTCGGAAGGGCATCCCGACAAGGTCGCGGACCAGATTTCGGACGCGGTGCTGGATGCCTGCCTTGCCAAGGATCCCCGTGCGCACGTGGCGTGCGAGACGATGTGCGGGCCGAATCTCGTCGTCAACATGGGCGAGATCGCATGCGCCGGGTTCGGGGAAATCAACACGCAGGAAATCGCGCGCGGCGTGGTCAAGGACATCGGCTACGACCGTCCGGGCGAGGGCTTCAGCTGGGACACGTTCAACTACATGAGCGCCATGCACGCCCAAAGCCCCGACATCGCGCAGGGCGTGAACCGCAAGAAGGCCGAAATGCAGGGCGCGGGCGATCAGGGGATGATGTTCGGGTACGCCACGCGCGAGACGAAAAGTTTCATGCCCGCCGCGATAGTGTACGCGCACGAGCTGCTCCGCCATTTCGCGAAGCTGCGCAGGACGCGCAAGGTGCCGTTTCTCCGTCCAGACGCGAAAAGCCAGCTTTCCGTGGCATACGAGGGAGGACGGCCTGTCGCGATAGACGCGGTCGTTCTCTCCCACCAGACCACGGAGGACGGCGCGAACACCAAGGCTTACGCGCTTCTGGAAGAAATAGCGCGCGAGTACCTCGCCAAGGCCACGAAGCTCCTCACGCCCAAGACGCGGTTCTTCGTGAACCCCACCGGCAAGTTCGTGGTGGGCGGCCCGGCCGGCGACAGCGGTCTCACCGGACGCAAGATAATCGTAGACACTTACGGCGGAATGGCCGCGCATGGCGGCGGGGCGTTCAGCGGCAAGGATCCGTCCAAGGTTGACCGCAGCGCGGCGTACTACGCGCGCTACGCCGCCAAGAACATCGTCGCGGCGGGATACGCCGACCGATGCCAGATACAGGTGGCCTACGCGATCGGCGTGGACAAGCCCGTCTCGGTGTGCGTGAAGACGTTCGGCACCAACCGCGGCGCGACGAACGAGCAGCTTGAGAAACTCATACTTTCCGGGAAAGTGTTCGACTTCCGGCCTTATGCGCTTACCGCCGACCTCGGCCTTGCCAGTCCGAAGGGATGGCGCTACCGCGACACCGCCAGCTACGGCCATTTCGGACGCCCGGAGTTCCCGTGGGAGCGCACGGACAGAGTCGATGCGGTCAGGGATGTTGTCGGATAAGAAGGGCGCATGAGCGAAAGCCTGTTTTTCCAGGACCTGGCCGTGATGATGGCGGCCGTCGGGCTGGTGTCGATAGTTTTCACCCGGTTCGGCTGGCCGAAGGTGATCGGATACCTCCTCGCCGGCATATTGATGAGCGAACACACTTGGGGCGGCTCTTTCCTCGCAGACCCCAAGTCCATCGGCACGATAGGGCAGCTGGGAATCGTGTTTCTCATGTTCACGCTGGGACTGGAGTTCAGCGCGGACGACATGAAGAAGGTGAAGCACGTCACAATGCCCACGGCGCTGTTCGACACCGTGATGATGATATGGCTCGGATATACCGTGGGCACTCGGATGCTTGGATGGAACGGAGTCCAGAGCCTGTTCCTCGGCGCGGCGCTGTGCGATTCGGCAACCACGCTGCTTGCCAAGACCATCGAGGAGATGCGCTGGAGCGACCGGCCTTTCGTGCGCTACATTTTCGGCACCACGATATTCGAGGACATTCTCTGCGTCGGCGTGATCGCCCTCGTGACGGGCGTCGTGCACGGCAACGGGATGAACGTCGGCGCCGTCGGGATGTCGCTCGGCGGGCTGCTCGTGTTCTTCACGGTCGTGATCGTGTTCGGCCTCGTGCTCGTGCCGCGCCTCCTCAACCTCGTGGGGCGGATGAAGGACGACGAGGCCTTGCTGCTCACGCTCCTCGGATTGTGCTTCTTCGTCAGTTTCGTCGCGTTCAAGCTCGACTATTCTCTCGCGCTCGGCGCCTTCCTGGTCGGAATCCTCGGCGCGTCCAGCGACGTGCGGCAGCGTCTGCACGCGCTCGCCGCCCCGCTGCGCAACATGTTCTCCGCCGTGTTCTTCGTGACGATAGGGCTGCTCGTCGATCCGGCGGCGTGTTTCCGCAACTTGCCGCTCATCGTCGGCCTTGCGCTGCTTGTCGTGTGCGGGAAGGGATTCAACTGCACCGCGATGTCGCTGCTCGCGGGGCAGAGCGTCAAGGATGCGGTGCAGACCGGCTTCGGGCTTGCGCAGATAGGCGAGTTCGCGTACATGGTCGCGCTGATCTACATGTCCGAGACGGGCGACGCGTCCAGCCCGATATACCAGGTGGTGGTTGCGGTTTCGCTCATAACGACCTGCCTCAATCCGGCGATGCTGCGCGCGTCGGACCGCGTGGGCGACTGGTGCGAGGCCAGGCTTCCGGAGCGGATGCGCGGCTGGCTGGCGGCGTATCAGGACTGGCTTGCCCGCTTCCGCAGCGCCGCGATGCCGTCGCAGCTGCAGAAGCACCTCCGCAGCCGGGTGGCGTGGCTCGGAGTGGTCTTCCTGCTGAACTTCTCCGCATCCATCGCGGCCACGATGCTCGCGCGGCTCGACTACTCCGCGTTTTCGCGATTCTTCGACGACCACAAGCAGTTTTTCTTCTGTCTCGTCGCGACCCTGTTCTGCGTTTCGATGCTTGCGCCGGCTCTGGGCCTCGCCGTGTCCATCGGACGCGACATCGCGGCCGTCCTCACCGGCACGCGCCAGCCGAAGAAGTGGAAAGCGGCGGTGAGGCGGTTCGTGACGTGGGTCTGCTGGGCCGCCGTGTTGCTGCTGGCCTTTGTCCAGATATTGATGGTCATCGTGAACCTCATGCCGCCGGAAACGTCCGCGCGTCTGGCGATTCTCGCATTGCTGGCGACCGCCGCCGTCGTGGGCTGGAAGCGCTTCCGCCGGGCGGGGCGCGTGGCCAGCTACCATTTCAACTCCGCGCTCGCCGCCGAACGCCGCCGTACGCGCAAGGCGACCAGACGCGGGGACGTGACGCTCACGGTGCCGGGCGACTTCTACGTGCATCTTCCGGTCCCGGAAGGTTCGCCTGCGGCAGGCGAGACGCTGCGCTCGCTCGACATCCGCGCCAAGACCGGCGCGAGCGTGGTTGCCGTCGAGAGGGAGGGCGAGCGTTTCCGCAATCCCGGTCCGACGTGGTGTTTCCAGCCCGGCGACGTCGCGGTCGTGATAGGAGAACCGCAGCAGCTCGCCGCGCTCAAGGAGCTTTTCGGCGTCAGGTAGGGCGCGGCGTCCCCCACGCGCCGCACGGTAGAGATGCGCTCTGCACGACTGCGTCGGGCGGAAGCGCGTCGTTTCCGTCGCGCCCCGCCGCGCTTCGCGTCAGGCCAGCGTCGCCTTGGCGCTGGTGGTCTTGGTGAGGCCGTCGGGCGTCGTGATATCCATCGTGAACGTCACTTCCGTGCCGGCGGGGACGTCGCCGAACACCGTCGGCCACGCCATCTTTATGAGGTCGTCGCTCACGATCGACGGAAGGTTGGTCTCCTCCTGCGCGGATTCGCCCTCCTTCCACGTGAACTTGTAGTGCACCTCATCGTCGGCGGT
>JAFPNP010000108.1 GCA_017411125.1 Kiritimatiellia bacterium | reverse complement strand
GCCTTCGTGGCGCCGAACATGAGCGCGGCGCCGAGGATGTAGAATGCGAGCGAGCCGGCGGCGAAGTCCATGAGGTTCTTCATCATGATGTTCGCCGCGTTCTTGGCGCGCGTAAAGCCCGTCTCGACGAGCGCAAAGCCAGCCTGCATCATGAAGACGAGGATGGCCGCGATGAGTGTCCAGACGACGTTGAGGTTGGCTTGGACGGCTGTAGAAGTAATTTCAAGTGTCATTTGTTTTTCTCCAGTTGCTTGAATTCAGACTTCGGACTTCGGACGTCAGACTTCAGTACTGGAAGTCCGAAATCATAAGTCATAAGTCCGCTATCCAATCGCTGCCGGACCGCGTTCGCCAGTGCGGATGCGCACGCACTCCTCCATCGGCAGCACGAATATCTTTCCGTCGCCGATGTCGCCCGTGCGCGCGCCCTCGACGATGGCATCGATTGTCTTTTCGATGTAGTCGTCGTTCACGGCGATCGCGAGGCGCATCTTCTTGTGGAGCGACACCTCCTCGGTTGCGCCGCGATACATGTGAATGTATCCGCCCTGCTGTCCACATCCGAGCGCGTTTGTGACGGACATCTTGTAGATCTCGCGGGCGAACAACGCCTGCTTGACGGCATTCAGCCGCTCGGGCTGAATGTAGGCTATGATCAGTTTCATCTTTCCTTCCTTGCCGCCGCGACCATCGCGGCGACGCAGGAACGGTAGCACAAGGCGTGCCAATGGGGCAAACCATGCTTTTTCGCGTCAGGCCTTACAAATGCTGAAACCCCGGCAGGGTTCTGGCGCTTGAATATGTAAAGGACAACGTCAGCTCTTCCGTCTCCGGCCGACGGAAAAGCCCGCCCGAACGGCAAGAGAACGGTCGTCGTCGAAATCCGCGCCGGGAGTCGTGAGGAGCGGCCCCGCGATGCCGGCCGACATTCCCACGTAGATGCACTTCGCCGCCGTCTCATCGCTCATGTCGCGGCGTCCGCCGGCGAAACGGAGCGGCGTGGAGGGATTGACGAGCCGCAGCACCGCCACCGAATCGACCACGCGCTCCGGATCGAGGACGCCTCTGTTGCCAAGCGGCGTGCCCTTGATCGGATGCAGCACGTTGACGGGAATCGAATCGGGCGCAATCTCCTTGAGCGCAAAGGCGAATTCCACGAGTTGTTCGTCGGTCTCGCCCATGCCGATGATTCCGCCGCAGCAGATTTGGAAGCCAAGCCGCTTGGCCGCATGGATCGTGGACAGCTTGTCCGCAGTCGTGTGCGTGGTGCAGAGCGCGGGAAAGAGCGACGGCGCTGTTTCAAGATTGCAGTGGACGCGCTGGAGTCCTGCGGCCTTGAGCTTCGCGAGGTCGTCTTCCGAAAGGAGGCCGAGCGAGGCGCAGAGACAGATTTCTGGCACGGCTGTGCGCATCGCGCGCAAGGCCGCGCATACATTCTCCACATCCTCGTGCGAGAGGCATCTGCCCGACGTGACGATGCCGATGCGGTCGGCGCCGTTTGCCGCCGCCTCCTGCGCGGCCTTCACGCACGCCTCGGTTCCCACCCAACCGTATGTTTCGCAATCGGTCTTCCAGTGCGCGGACTGCGCGCACCATTTGCAATTCTCGCTGCAACGCCCCGAACGGGCGTTGATGATCGAGCAGAAGTCGAAGCGCTTCTCCACGCATCGTTCGGTCACTTCGTGCGCTCGCGCGCGCAATTCGCCGCGCCATTCTGGTTTCAGGAGCGCAAGCGCCTCTTCTCGTGTGATTCCTTGCATGATTTTTCCAGTAATTCGTTTAAACTGCCGGTTCGGTAGCCTTGGAGATCGAGTGCTGCGTAGGCAAAACCGAATCCCTTGAACGCCGCCGCGATTTCTGCCGCGTGCGCGGCAACGCGCGAAATATCGCCCGGCGTCACCTCGATGCGGGCCAGATCGCCATGTGAACGCACGCGCAGCTGCGAGAGCCCAAGCCCCGCATCGCGCAGCCACTGCTCGGCGCGTTCCACGCGCTCCAACCCCGCTGCCGTGATGCGTTCGCCGTAGGGGAAGCGCGAGGCGAGGCAGGCGAACGACGGCTTCTCCGCCGTAGGAAGGTTCATTTCACGCGACAGCGCGCGGATCTCCGCCTTCGTCAGGCCGGCGTCGTGAAGCGGACTCCCCACGCCGAGTTCCCTGATCGCGCGCATGCCCGGACGGTAATCGCCGTCGTCGTCCATGTTCGACCCCTCCAGCACCGCCGCAAAACCATTTGCCTGCGCGAACGCCCTGATCTCTCCAAATATCGACTTCTTGCACAGGTAGCAACGATCCGGCGGGTTCTCCGCGAATCCGGGAATATCCAGTTCGCTCGTGTCGATTATCTCATGGCGGATTCCCTCCGCACGGCAGAACGCCGCCGCCTCGTCGAGTTCGCGACGAGGAAATGTACTGGAACGAACCGTCACAGCTACGACGCGGTCGCCCAGTTCCTCATGCGCCACGCGCAGAAGAAACGTCGAGTCAACGCCAGCCGAGAACGCCACGACCGTGCTCCCGGTCTCGCGTAGCGCCGAACGGAGGCGTGTCAATTTCTCGCTTTCCGGCATGGAATTCTCTGGAACCTTCATGGCGGTTACTATTTTACCATATCTTGCCGTAGAGGTGCTATAGCCGCGCGAAGTTCATGTACACGAGGCGGTAGTCCTCCGGGTTGTAGATGTACTCGTTGCCGTGTGGCGGCGACGTGCGGGCGATCTCGCCGTCCTTCGCGGCGACGAGGCTCGTGAAGGCCACGGGTTCCCACGTGCCGACGGAAAGCGGACGCGTCGAGAACGTCACGGCGTCCGCTTCGCGCCAGACGTGCAGCGTGTCCCTGAAGTTGCAGTGCGCGTACAGCACCTCGCCGTCATGTACGAGCAGGTTGAGCTTGTTCCCCTGCGCCAGTTCGGCGATTGCGGCGGCGAGCACGTCGAAACGCTCCGCCTCGCCCAGGGCATTGCGGCGATGGTTTTGCGCCACGTTGATTTGGTCGACGAGATGGAGCAGCACGCGCTCGGAATCCGTGTTGCCGTACTGGATGCCCATGTAGTCGTTCAGATGCGCGCCGTTGAAGATCGTTCCGTTGTGCGCCAGCGTCCAGACGCGGCCTCGGTTGTCCGCGGCCGTGAACGGATGGCAGTTCTCGTATTCGATGTGGCCGACGGTGGCCAGCCGGATGTGGGCGATGAACGTCCGGTCCTCCACCGGATCGGCGAGCAACCTATTTAGGCCGTGGCTGCAGGTGGCGCAGACAGGCTCCTTCTCAATCGACGGCGCGCCGCCGTCGGGAAAGCGCGCGAGTCCCCACCCGTGCGGATGCGCCTCCGCGTGGGAGTAGAACTCGCGCAGCAGCTCGTTCCGCCGTCGCCTTTTCCGCGATGAAAAGCCGAGCAGCTCACACATGGCACGCCTCCATGCGGGCATAGCGCCGCTCGGGCGAATAGACCTTCTCCGCCTGGTACGCGAGAACGCGCTGAATCGACGCGGGCCACCCCGCGGAGGCGGCGAAGAACTCGTCCATCCGCTCCAGCAGCTCCCCGACCGGCGTCCAGTCGAAGTCGAGCCGGGCCGCTGCCTTGAACGCCGCGACGCTTTCGGCCTGCTTCTCGGCGGACAACGTCTCGCGCGCCTGCGCGGCGCACCAGAGCATGAACAGGTGGATGAACGCCACGTCGCGCGCGTCGACGAGCCCGCCGGTCAGCGGGTTCAGGTCCACGCACCGTATCTCGATGTGGTCG
>JAFPNP010000107.1 GCA_017411125.1 Kiritimatiellia bacterium | reverse complement strand
GCTTCCCCGGTGTTCGACCCTTGCACTCCGGCCGTGCCGGCGGGATCGAGCTGCGGCAATGCGACGTAGCCGCCGAACGGAATCGCGGAAATGCGGTACTCGACGCCGCGCCACGTCTTTTTCCAGAGCGCGGGGCCGAAACCTATCGAGAAAACGTCCACCTTGAAACCGAGAAGTTTCGCGGCGAGGAAATGCCCGAACTCGTGGATGAATATCGCAAACGAAAAAAGAAGTATGCAGGCGGCGATTGCCAATGCCGTGATCAGGATTTCCATTCTTGGGCCAGCTTTCTTCCCGCCGCGTCTGCGACGAGGATGTTTTCAAGTGAATCGCAGGGAAGGCTAGGCGCGGCGTCGACGACCGCAGCCACGAGCCGGGAGATGTCCGTGTAGCGTATCTCTCCCGCAAGGAACCGTGCAACGGCGATCTCGTCCGCCGCACTGAGGGCGGCGGTCTTCGTGCCGCCGGCGCGGGCTGCGTCCTTCACGATGCGCAGACAGGGGAAGCGCGTCTCATCCGGAGCGCGGAACGTGAGCGACGCAAGCGCCGGAAGATCCAGCCGGCGGCGTTCGGCGGGCAGCCGCGCCGGCCAGGAGAAAGCATATTGGATGGGCACACGCATGTCGGGCGGAGAGAGCTGCGCAAGCGTCGCGCCGTCCGCGAACTCCACGAGCGAGTGGACGATCGATTCGGGATGGACGACCACGTCTATGCGGTCTGCGGGGATGTCGAACAGCCAGCGGGCCTCCAGTATCTCAAAGCCCTTGTTCATCATCGTAGAAGAATCGACCGTCACCTTGGGGCCCATCTTCCAGCGCGGATGGTCGAGCGCCTGGGCGGGCGTCACGGCGGAAAGGTCCGCCGGGCCGTCGAGGAACGGCCCGCCGCTCGCTGTGAGGATCAACCGCGCCACGTCGCCGCGCCCGCGCCAGCCCGCGCCGTCCTGAAGACACTGGAAAATCGCCGAATGCTCGGAATCGACGGGAACGATCTTCACGCCCTGCGCCTTGGCGCGTGCGCAGACAAGTTCGCCTGCGGCGACAAGCACCTCTTTCGTAGCAAGCGCCACGTCCATGCCCTTCTCGATGGCGGCCAGCGTCGGAGCGAGGCCGGAAAGACCGACGGTGGAAACGAGCACGAGGTCCGCATCGGTCTCGCGCACCGCCCGTTCCGCAGCGTCCTCGCCGCAGAACACCGGCGCGTCGAACTCGCGGCCAAGCGCCTCGGCCTTCTCGCGGCTGGACCGGACGGCGAGGCCGGCAATGCAAAAATCGGACGGGTGCGAGCGAACGACATCGCACGCACTCGTGCCTATGGAGCCTGTCGCTCCGAGTATGAGAATCCGCCTCAACCTTCTGCGGCCTTCATGAGGCCCTTGAAGTATCCGACGCACTCCGCCACGTCCATCTCCTTTATGCCGGGCTTCGAGCCTTTGCGCGGGAAGGATTCGTATTCAAGCGAACAGCACCCCGCGTAGCCGACATCCACAAGCGCATTGACGACCTCCCAGAGATCCATCTCGCCGCGCGGCATCGGAACGGCGTGATATTTCGGCTTGAGAAGGATGTTCTTCACGTGCATGTCGAACAGGCGCGTGTGGAAGCGGCGCACGGAATCGGCAGGGTTGGCTTTCGCGCGGTAGTCGTGGCCGATATCCAGACAGAGACCCATGCGCGGATCGAGATCCTTGACCATGTTGAAGGACGACTCGCCGGTGGGGTAACAGTCCGGGATGTCCGGCCCGTGGTTGTGGATGGCCACCCTGAGATCGTACTTCGCGCAGAGGCCGCTCAGGAACTCGCAGCGCGCGCGGCTGTGCATGCGCTTCTTTTCCTTCTTTTCGAACGGCACGGCGACGACGGTCTTCACGCCGATCGCCTTGGCGTAGTCGAACGCACGTTTGCACTCGTCGTCGCTGCCCATGTAGATCGGGCCGACGCCGTAGCCGGTCACGTCGAAATCGGCGCACTTGCGCTTGAATGCGTCTATCTCGGCCTGCGTGGACTTCATCGGCAGATGGAAATCCTTGATGCAGAGATAGTGCATGTCGAGCTTCTTCATGAACGCGAGCGTCTCGTCGACCGTCATGAGATGGCATGAAAAACCGGCCATGCCGAACTTGAACTGCACCTTGCGTCCGGCGGCGCGGCATGAGCGGGAAGTGACGGTGTTGCAGCCTGCGGCGAACGCTGCGAGCGCACCAAGGCCGAAAAACGAGCGGCGGTCTATCATTTGTCTTTCTCCGTTTGCATGTCGAATGCGACTAGTATGCCAAATCCGCGCAACCAACGCAAGGGAAAACGGCGAATCACGGCACGGGGATCGTGGCGAGAATCTTGTCTATGACGTTGTCGCTGTCAATGTTCTCGGCTTCGGCCTCGTAAGTGAGCAGGATGCGGTGGCGCAGCACGTCGTGCGCGACCTCCTTGACATCCTGCGGCGTGGCGTAGGCGCGCCCGTGCATGAGCGCGTTCGCGCGCGCGGCGAGGTTTATGCTGAGCGTCGCGCGCGGCGAAGCGCCGGTCTGTATCTGTTCCTTGAGCGATTCAAGGCCTTTGGTCTTGTCCGGCTCGCGGGTGGCGAACACGATGTCGAGGATGTAGTCGCCCACCTTCTCGTCGCAGTAGACTTCCTTCAAGGCGGCGCGAAGACCCGCTATGTCCTCCGGCGTGCAAACGCTCTTCACCTCCGGCGCCTTCGCCTGCTGCGCGAAGCGGTCCATGATGCGGCGCTCGTCAGACTTGGAAGGCGTCTCCACGAGGCACTTGAACATGAACCGGTCTACCTGCGCCTCCGGGAGCGGGTACGTGCCTTCCTGCTCGATGGGGTTCTGCGTAGCAAGCACGAGGAACGGTTCGGGCAGACGGTACGTGGTCTCGCCGATCGTCACCTGGCGCTCCTGCATCGATTCCAGCAAGGCGCTCTGCACCTTCGCGGGGGCGCGGTTGATTTCGTCCGCAAGAAGCATGTTCGTGAACACCGGCCCCTTCTTCGGCGAAAACTCGCCGGTCTTCGGAGAGTATATCAGCGTTCCGACGACGTCCGCCGGAAGAAGGTCTGGAGTGAACGATATGCGCTTGAAGTCAAGGCCGAGCGCCTTGGCGAGCGTGTTCACGCTCAAGGTTTTCGCGAGGCCTGGAACGCCCTCGAGAAGAATGTGGCCGTTTGCCACAAGCGCAAGAATAAGGCGGTCTATGAGCTTTTCCTGGCCCACGATCACCTTGGCCACTTCGTCGCGTATGCGGCCAACCAGCTCGCCTTGCGCGGCAATCTTGTTCGATGCGTTCGTCAGATCCATTTAATTCTCCTGTTTTGCAAAAGCGGATATATTATACGCCTGTTTCCCCTGTTTTGTCCAGCACGTGACCAAATGATAATCCGCGCGATCTGTAGCGTCATTTGTCCGACTTCGTGAAATTGCAAGTCGAGCACGGCATTTGGCAATTGTCCGGCGTAGTATGCCCGCCCTTCTGCGAATCGCAATGCGGTCATACAGGCGCTTCACTTCGCTTCCTTCATTTCGTATTCGATTGCAATAACGCGCTCGTCGCGTTTCGGATCAATGGCGGAGTCCTGACGTGACAGATTCGCGCCAGTCGTCTCATCGCGACATCCGGCGCACATGAAAACTCGCCGCCCGGATCGAAAGGCTGCACGTTGATCGAATATCCGCCGCCCTGCGACACCGCCACGCCGAACAAAAGCGGCCACGAGACCGTGTAGTTGCGCGCATTGTTCGTCACGATGGTCGCGTGTCCATCTTCCGCCCAAACGTCGAGCAGCACGGACGACGTGACGGCGTATTCGACGCCCATCAGAAGCGGCACGCGGTTCGTCTCGCCCGCTAGCGCGACGACGGAATCGCCAAGACGCGTTATCCTCGATGCATCGACGCATTTTGTTTTTGAAACAACCAAGACAACTTTCAAAAACAACTTTGCCCTTCGGACGCGCCTTGAACTTCGCCGACGGCCTTGTTCAAGTTCCGTTCGCAGAAAAAAGTTGTTTTTGAAAGTTGTCTTGGTTGTTTCCATCAAATTCATCGCCGCATGGCACTAGTGTACCATATTTCCATCTGGCCGTGCGGCGCCGCGCAGATGTTTCACATCAGATTACAAACCCAATTACACGGCGCGTCGTCCTCGACGCGCCGCCGCTAGACGCCTGATTTCCGCCCGGCCGCGCGGCGACGCGCTGACGTTTCGCAAATGAATTGCAATCATTTCAGGCGCATGGTGAACTTCGTGTACGACTTGGAATATGACGCATTCATCTCGATGTCGCCGATGCCACGCTTGACAATCCGCAGCCGGTTCCATTGCGGCTTGAAATCGCGCTTGTGGATAGCCAAAGTCCGCGACACGCGCCCTGTGCGCGAATCCAGCCATTCTTCGACATTCCCCGTTTCCGTGTCGGCGCGAAACCACTTCCCGCAGTCGTAGCCCCATTCAAAGTCCGTGCCCTCCAATGTCAATGAATCGCCGTCGGCCGCGCCGACAGCGATCGAAAGACTGTTGGACGGACTCGCATTCAACTCTAGCTGAAACGTCAAGCTTTCAAGCCGGACGCAATCCACGTCGAGCGCGATGTTCGTGACGACCTCGCTGTTGGGCAGCTCGCCGCGCGGCAGCGCCGGTAGCGACACGGCCGCCGCCCCGAACAGCGCAAGCGGCGCGAACATCAAAAACGACGATGCGACAATGCACGGCATCTTAGTGTCGGTCATTTCGACTCCTCCGTTTTGCCCAATGCGGCACGTCTCTTCCGCTCCTTCTCCCATTTTTCAAGTACGCTGGACCACACTTCCACCTTGTGCCCAAGTATCTCCTCGAATTGCGAATGCAGGTAATGCCAGCGTTCATAGGTAAGGCCGTCCGCAGTCCTCGTGTCGCGGAAGTAATGCGACACGATTTTGTCCTCATTTTTGTACGCACCTTTCACTTTTCTGCGGTAATCCTGCCATTCGTCACGCTCCCCCTTGAATGTTTCAAGCCCCCCTTTCCCTTCAAAGAATGTCTCAACCGCTTGCATTTCTTTCTTGAACGTCTTCAGGCGACGAAACGTAATGTCCCATTGGCTATTGACGTCATTATACACTGATGCGCATGTTTTTGCTTCATCAGTCATTATATTGAAAGATTTCAACTGATAGCTTCGCGTGGTTGAGTCACTTGCATCAATTTGCACGCTAAAGGCAAGGTCGGAGAACTTTCTGAAATATTCCATGCGCACGACGGGGTCTTTGATACGATTTATTTTGGTGCCTATATGATCTCCCCAGAAACGTACTTGATGAAATGCGTCCATGTACTTCTGCCATGTCGCGAAACGCTTGAACGCCTCTTTCAATTCGGCTATCTGCGGATCAGACACTTGTTCGAACTTAGCCACGTTCGGAAGTTGTTTACAGCTTCCCGACGATGTGACAAGAACATATGCTAACACAAGAAGTGACACCATCAAAATTGCAAGTTTCATATTAATCCTCCATTGAGTTATTCTTCTCGTTCGGAATGCGGCCCCCAGATGGTCACGATATCATTGGTTGTCCGCGTGACCCAATTGTCCAGTTTAAAGACGCCAACGCGCCCATGACGGTCGATCCTGAATACTTGCTGTAAATCTCCACCGAACTGCCGATAGGGAGGCGCGTCTCCACTGGTATCCTTAATATTCCAGCCCAATGGCGTATCCATGTATGCATGACCTTCTGTCCATGCGTATGCGGAATTGGAGGTTGGCGTGCCGCTCGGCGTCAGCCAGGGTATCTTCGTCTCGTATGCAGCTATATCGTATACCATAAGCCTGTTGCCTATAACGTCAACGTTGGCCCATCGTCCTGCTCCTGCACCCCACCAGCCTCCGGTATGCGCAAATGCACCATTGAAGTAAGGGTTTTCAAAATACCCCGCAACCGTATACGTGAAACACGGCACTTCCTGCACGGCAATTTCGGAAAGCGAGACGTCAAGCGGCGTGACGTACAAATGAAGCCTCATGCCTATTCCCCCGGCCTCCCCCGTATGCACGGCGTTTGAATACACAATTGCCTCAACAGCTTTCGATTCCATTCCGTCGGGTTCGATCACCGCGACTTCAAACAGATGGCGAGCCGCGCCTATTTCTGCTTGCAGAGTATTTGCACATCCATAAAGTGGGCAGCGGTAGTACGCCGTTCCGTTGACAACCTCGTTAGACCCACCGCCGATCGGATTCCACGTGACTTCAGGCGTTGACGGAAACTGGAGATGCTGCACAAGTTCGCACACGCCGTATGTATGGCGGTTGATTTTGTCGTTGAGCGGCGCGGTGACATGCGGCCTCAGTTCCACCCTCACGGCGGTCATTGCGCCGCCGGACTCGATCCGTTCGCCAGTTTCGTTTTCGACAAGCGTCCCTTCCGCGCGTATGTCGTCCTCCGATCCGCTTTCGTCTTTTCCCGTGAATGTGAACGACGCGAAGTACGTCGCGCGCGGCGGAAGCGTGACGCGCGGCGGAAGCGCAATCGGGCCGTCCTTCGGAAGCAGCTTGCCGATGTTGGAATACGACAGCGCGACGGTCGCGCCGTTCGTGCCGCCGCTTGCGCATATGCGGAGCGACACTTCCGTCGACCGTCCCGCAATCCATTCGCCGGGCGCATTCTCGTATTGCCTCTCGAAAATCACCGCCGGCCTGTCGAAGGATACCGACAGCGACGCGACCTCCTGGGTCACGATGTTCACTTCCATCGTGCATCCGCAAAACACCCTCGTCGCGGCGAATACGGCATCTTCGAGCACGTAAATTCCGTCCACCGAACATC
>JAFPNP010000106.1 GCA_017411125.1 Kiritimatiellia bacterium | reverse complement strand
GGGCAGATATTCCCTCAACCGCTCTTCCAGATGCATCCCAACGGCGCCCACCAGCAGGAATTCTACGGCAACACCTCGTACTTTCCCACGTCCATTCTCCACGCGCGCGGCATCCCCGGCACGCAGAAGGTCGTCGCGATCCTCTCCGGACACCACACCCCGCAGCGCGGCAAGCTGGCGATAATCGACCCTTCTCTTGGCAGGCAGGAGTCCGCCGGGGTGACGCTGCTCGCGCCGGAAGCAAAGCCGAAGGATCCGATACGCATAGACCAGTACGGGCAGAAGGGCGACCAGTGGCAATATCCTTATCCGCTCGACGAAAACAACTATCTCGTCACGTTCCGTCCCGACGGTGCGAAGTTCTTCGGCATATACTTCATGAACAGGAAAGGCGAGCGCGTGCTGCTGGCCTCCGATCCCACGATCTCGTGCAACCAGTCCGTGCCGCTCGCCGCGCGCCCCAAGCCGCCGCGCGTGGGGTATCCGCTCGACTGGACAAAGACGAACGGCGTGTACACGGTGAAGGACGTATATTCCGGTCCGGGGCTTAAGGGCGTCGCGCGCGGCACGGTGAAGAAACTGCGCGTCGTCGCGCTGGACTTCATGGCTACGGACATCGGCCGCAAGCACGGCCCCTCCGCGATAAGCGATCTGGCCGCATGGGACGTAAAGATCGTGTTGGGCGAAACGCCCGTACACGAAGACGGCTCCGCCGCATTCGAAGTGCCCGCGCGGACACCGGTCTACTTCCAGGCGATCGACGGCGACGGACACGTGGTGCAGACGATGCGCTCGTGGTCGACGCTCATGCCGGGCGAGACGTTCAGCTGCACGGGATGCCATTCGTACGAAAGCACCGCTCCGTCCGCCAATGCTTCCACGCTTGCCCTCAAGAAGGGCGTGGCGAAGCTGCAGCCGTTCTACGACGTCTCCGGGCGCGGCTTCAGCTTTCCCAAGACCATACAGCCCATTCTCGACGCCAAGTGCGTGAAATGCCACAATGGCGTGGACGCTCCCAAACCCGACCTTCGCGCTACTCCGGTGTGGGACGGCAAGGCTCGGAAGCTTTGGAACAAAGCGTACCATTCGCTCGTCTCGACGGACCGCGACCCGCGTCCGGCGAACGACACGGCCCAGGCGATTCCCACCATCGACGAACATTCTCGCTACGTGAATTGGATCGGACGCTGGTCCGTGCCGACATCCATTCCGTCTTATTCGCACGGCTCGTCGCGCAGCCCGCTCGTCAAGATGCTCGCGAAGAAACACGGCGGCGTGCAGCTCACCCGCGAGGAACAGGACAAGATCGCATGCTGGATAGACCTCGCTGTGCCGCATTCCGGCACGTGGACGGAGGGGATGCTGGCGGAAGACGAGGCGGTATACATGCGCGTGCGCAGGCTGCGCGACGCATGGAAAGCCGAAGAAGCCAAGAACATATCCGCCTACGTCGAAAGCCGCGCGGCAAGGTGAAATCGATGAAAACGTCGGCAATAATTGCTTGCGCCATCGAATCCGTGGCGTGTGCGTGTCTGGCGGGAAGTTCGCAGACCATACGCGACCTGCCGTTTCCGCTTACGTCCGTTCGGCTTACAGGCGGACCGCTCCAGGCCCAGCAGGAACAGAACCGCAAGTATCTTCTGCGGCTCGAACCGGATCGTCTTCTTAGCCGTTTCCGCAGCGAGGCCGGACTTGAGCCCAAGGCGAAGCCGTACGGCGGATGGGAAAATCCCACTCTCAAAAGAGACAAGTGGGTAGCCTTGCCGGGGCACATCCTCGCGTTCTGGATGTCCGGCGCGGCGATGACGGTCGAGGCGACAGGCGACGCAGAGCTGAAGAAACGCCTGCTCTACGTCGTGGACGAACTGGAGGCCGTGCAGAACGCGCATGGCTGCGGCTACGCCCTCGCGACGAAAAACGGCCGAAAGGCGTACGCGGAGATCGCGCGCGGCGACATACGATTGCCGGACCGCGTCGTCAATGGACGGCGCACCAACTTCGGCAGCGTCAACGGCGTGTTCGATCTCGTCTATGTACTGAACAAGATGCTGATCGGACTTTGCCGGACGCACGAGGCCACCGGAAACGAAAAAGCGATGAGGGTGTTTCTGCGCATGTCCGACTGGTTCGGCGAGGAAGTGGTGGACAGGCTCGACGACGCGCAGGTCCAGAAGCTGCTGCTCGGCGAGCATGGCTCGCTGCCGGAGACTTACGTATGGGCTTGGCGGCGCACGGGCGACGAGAAGTATCTTCGCCGGGCTCGCCGCCTTTGCCACGCCAAGCTGCTCGACCCGATTATCGCCGGCGACGCGGATTTCCTCGTCGGACAGCACTGCAATGCCAACATCCCCAAACTTTTCGCCGCGCTGCGCGTAGGCGACGCCACGGGAGAGCCGCAGTTCCGCAAAGCGGCGGGCGACGCATGGCGGAAGTACGCTCTCGAACACACGGTCGCCTGCGGCGGCAACGGATGCGAAGAAAGTCTTTTCCCCGCGTCCGATTTCGAGAAGCACCTGCCGCATCTCGCCGGAGCCGAGTCGTGTGGATCCGCGAACATGCTGCGCCTCACGGAGGCGCTGTTCGAGACCGAACCGACGGCGGAGAGGATGGACTACTACGAGCGCGTTCTCTTCGACCATCTCCTTGGCACGCACGACCCCGTCCTCGGGCGCACCGTGTACCACACGCCTATGCGCCATGCCACGACGCGCACCTACTCCAGCGAGTTCGATTCCATGTGGTGCTGCATGGGATCGGGCCTCGAAACTCCGGCGAAGTACGGACTGATGGTGTTCACCCGAGCGTCCGACGACAGTTCCGCGAGGGTCAATCTCTTCGCCCCCGCGACGCTCGATTGGAGCGCGCGCGGCGTGAAACTCCGCCAGGAGACTGCCTTCCCTTACGCGGAGACGTCGTGCCTGAAGATCGAGGCCGTCGGCGCAAATCCCGAATTCGCCGTCAAGATTCGCCGTCCCGCATGGGCCGGGAGCGGATTTTCAGTTTCCGTGAACGGGGAGAGGGTGGAGACGGTCGTGGATGGCGACGGGTATGTGCCCGTGAAGCGCGGCTGGAAGGCCGGCGACCGTCTCGACATCGAGTTCCCGATGTCGCTCAGGGCGGAATATCTGCCGGGTTCGAAGAACTACGCGGCGTTTTTCTATGGGCCGGTGCTTCTGGTGGGCGATGACGGCTCGGAGGGAATATCGAAGCAGCAGTACGTTTCAAATCCGGCGGCATGCGAAGGCGTGGAGAGGAGCTACTGTTCAAGTTCGACGTTCGAGTCGCGCAAGGCGATGCCGTCTGTTCCGCTGTCGGCGGTCGAGAACCCCGGACGCTGTCTGGAGCGCACGGCGTGCAGCCCGATCACGTTCCGCATGTCCGGCACGGACGTTCTGCTAAAGCCGCTTTTCGCGCTGCATTTCAGTCGGTACACGACCTACTGGCGCGTGATGGGCGCGGACGAGGAGCGCGACTTCGCGGCGGCCGAGGCGAAGGCGGCGGAATACGCGAAACGCGCGGTAGACGGCGTGTCGCCCGCCGACTACTGGAGCGAAAGGCTGCATTCCCTCGCCGCCAGCCATTCGGAAACCGGCGTCAACATCTACGGCGGCCCCAAATCGTTCGGCTGGCGCGGCGCGAAAGGTCCCGCCGGCAAAGCATTTTTCAGCTACCGCTTTGCCGTGGGAGCTGAACCTGGCGGACGAATGCTGATTGCGAGATACAGGAACTGCGAAAAGGGCGCACGGACGTTCGACGTGCAGGTGGATGGCAAAACGATCTTCACGGAAAGCCTGAAGGACGGCGGCCGGCGCGGTTTCATCTTCCGCGAGATGCCTATTCCCCGGGAACTGCTCGCCGGGAAGAAGGAGGTGGAGGTACGTTTCGCTCCAAAGCCCGGCAACATCGCCGGAGGGTTGTTCGGGCTGTGGCTGCTTCCCGACGGTTCCCCGGTTCGCCAGCGTCGCGAATAATTGCGTATGGACTGAATGCGGCAGGATATGATATAATGAGCGGCACTTCAGGGAGAGTTGGCGGAGCGGTTGATCGCGGCGGTCTTGAAAACCGTTGACCCGAAAGGGTTCGGGGGTTCGAATCCCTCACTCTCCGCCAAGCGATTTCGGGGCGCGGCAGATGAGCTCGTCGATCATGCGCCCGAGTTCGGCTTTCGGGATTTTCGCGGTCGCGCGCACGTGCGGAGAATTCTCCGCGTCGATCCATTCGCAGGAACCGTCCTTGCCGGTCATGCGGTAGCGTCCGCGGTTCGCGTTGAAATAACGTTCCACGCCCCTGACCGCGATCAGCACGGCGAGTTCGTCCCATGCGCTTCGCCCGTTTCCCGCCGGGAGACTCGCCGCGAAGAGTTCTCTTACCGGATTGCCTGTATTACCTGATTCGACAATCTTCCTTCCGGCGAACACGTCCGCACCGAGGTTCCAGTCGGCGAACACTATCGGCGTGGGCCAGTCGTCCAGCGCGACGCGCGAAGATTCACGGTCGATCATCGCGTTGAACTCTCTGCCGCGCGGATAACGGCACGCCATCGCCACCCAGAGTTTCACCTTTTTCGCGGCGAGCGCTCGTCCGTCCAGAGGAGAGTGCGCGTCGCCCTTCGATTCCAGAAGAAGACGAATGTTGGTGAGAAAGCCGGTCGTGCAGACGACGACGCTCCTGTCCGGCTGCGACGCCAGCGTCCTGCGGTAGACTTCGGTCGCGTCAGGCGCGTCGTCCGCGTCGGCACAAGTGTACCATCCGGGATGGTTCGCGAGAAGCCTGCGGTATTTCGCGTGTCCGCCGCCGAGCGGGGCGCCGTGGTGCGGCTTCATGCCGGGACGTGGAACGTCGCCGCGCACGCCCGCGCCCTTTGGGCTTCCTACGGGAAGGCCGCCGCGTCCGTAGTACGTGTTGATCACCTGCACGGCGCCGACCGAAGCGTTGCCGGAAGTGCTGCTGACTGTGGCGAGTATCCGCGCCTCGCCGGCGTCGGCGAGCGCGTGGAGGCACGCGAGGGCGCCGGCGTCGTCGACGTCCGTGAGCATGTCCGTGTCGAATATTATCCCGACCGGCTCCGCCGCGAGCAGAAACGGGGCGAGCAGCGCGGATGCAAGCGCCAGGGTTTTCACGGAAGCACCCCCGCCGCAGGCCGCACGTCCACGAGGCGCAGCTCCAGATGCCTGTCGCCGCCGTAATCCGAAATGAACAGAGTGAACAGCACGTCGCGGGGAACGGCGTGCGCACGGATGGCCTCGACGTCCGCGCCGTGGTTCCACCACACCGCCCGCGGTATGGACCTGTTGACGAACGTGAACGCGGCGTGCCGCCCCTCCGATCCCATCGGTTTCGCGTCGGCGAAGCTCACGGCCCTCAGCCCGAAGAGCGGTTCCTCGTTGCCTTCGCCGAACGGGGCGAGCGCCTGGAGCGCGTCGAACAATTCCAGCGTCAAGTCCGCCGGTTCGATCCATGCATCCGGCGCAAGAACCTTGCCTCGCTCGATCTCCTCCTTATTGGCGGCATACTGCGCGGCGCACGCGTCCGTGAAGAGCCGCTTGAAATCCTCGAACATCCCGGCCTTCAGCGTGAAGCCTCCGGCGGCGGCGTGCCCGCCGAAACGTTCAAGCGCGGCGGCTGACGCGGCGAGCGCCTCGTGCGCGTTGTATCCGGCGGGCGCCCGCACGCTGCCGCTGTCGCCGACGGCCACGGCCACCGGCACGCGGAGGCGTTCCATGACGCGGGCGGCGACGATGCCAGCCACGCCGGAATTGCCGTTTTCGCGGCGCGACACCGCTGCGGCGCGTCCGGGAGCGACCTGCGTCTGCACCGCGGCCACCATTTCGCGCTCCTCCGTCTGCCGCAGCGCGTTGAGGGCGTTCACCCTCACGGCGAGATTCCTCGCCACCTCGCGGTCGGATTCCATCAGCAGGTTGTAGGCGATGGCGGCGCTTTCCATGCGCCCCGTCGCGTTGATGCGCGGCGAGAGCAGGAAACCGTAGTCGCGCGCCGTAGGCGCGGCGGACGCCACGCGGGCGGACGAGCGCATCAGTTCCGCAAGCCCAGTCGGCGCACAGCGGTTGAAACACGCCAGCGACTGCGCCACGAGGATCCTGTTCTGTTCGCGCAGCGGCATGAGATCGGCTACCGTGGCCAGTCCGGCAAGGACGAGCAGCGGCCCTGCGAACTTGCCGCCGGAGTACAGTCCGGCGGCGACGGCAGCCTGCACGAGAGCGCCCGTCAGGAAGAAGGCCACTCCGGCGCCGCAAAGATCTTCGCATCCCGGCGCGGCGGCGACGCGCGGATTGACGAGCGCGTCGGCGGCTGGCAGCTCTTCGCCCGGCAAGTGGTGATCCGTCACCACTACGGCCACGCCGCGCTTTTTCAGCCCGGCCACCTCGCGCACGGCGGTTATCCCGTTGTCGACCGTTATCACCAGCGCGACGTCTGGATATTCGCGGAACAGGCGTTCCATGGCGGCATCGGTGAGACCGTATCCTTCCTTGAAACGGTCGGGGATGAATGCTTCCGCCGTCGCTCCGAGGCGGCGGAGCGCCGTGACGAGTATCGCGCTCGCGCACACGCCGTCACAGTCGTAGTCGCCGAACACGACAATCGTCCGCCCGCTGCGCAGGAACGGAAGAATCGCATCCACGGCCTCGCGCACGCCGGGCAGCGCGTCCGCGCGCGCCAGGCGCCTGAGCGATGGATCGAGGAACGCTTCGCGCTCGTCCGCGCCGATTCCTCGCAATTCGAGCAGACGTTCGACTATGGGGTGCAGGTTCACGCCGTCCACCGTCCGCGATCAGGCCAGCATCGCCGCGATGTCCGCCTTAGGCACGAAGCCGACGGACGTGCGGGCGACTTCGCCATTGCGGAAAAGCAGCAGCGCGGGAATGCTCGTGATTCCGTATCGCGCGGCGAGCCCCGGCGCGTCGTCCACGTTCACCTTGCCCACCTTCACGCGCCCGGCGTATTCTTCCGCGATTTCCGCGACGGCGGGGGCGAGCATCTTGCACGGGCCGCACCACGTCGCCCAGAAGTCCACGAGCACGGGTAGATCCGATTTCAACACTTCCGCGTCGAAGTTTCCGTCTGTAAGTTCTATTTCCATCGTTGCGTTCCTTGTCTTGTCAAAGGCTTTTGCGGTAGAGCAGGCAGTGGCAGAATCCCTCGAAGGACGGATCCTTTATCTGGTCGCGGAACTCTTTGCACATGCACTTCGTATCGGGGGTTCGCTGGAGCCTGCACGGACAGTACCCGCCCGTGCGCTTCAAGCCCTCCTGCACGGTCTTCACGACCTCGGCGTCTGGATTCAGCGTCACTTTCATTTCCGGTTCATCCTATGTACGCGCCGCCTTTTTCGAGCGCGCGGCGCAATGTGGAATAAGGCAGGGCGCGCGGCGCCACGCCCGCCTGCGCGGCGAGCGCCGCGGCGGTGCCGGCGGCCTGCCCGGTCACGAAACAGGGGCATATCAGGCGGAAGGTGTCGATCGTGTCGCCCGTTCCCAGGCAGCGGCCCGCGCAGAGAAGGTTGTCCACCTTCTTGGGCACGAGCTGACGGTAGGGCACTGGGAACGCCTTGTGCCGTCCGTCGTCGCCGAACCATCCGATCGAGTCGTCCGGCCTGTATCCGCCGCGCAGCGTCTTGCGGCCAACCACGCATTCGGCGTCCACGAGGCGCGTGGCGCGGGGGCCGATCTGCGAACACGTATTCGCGATGAACACCTGCTCCCATCCCGGTTCCTGTCGCATCTCCGCCACGTGCTCCCACCAGCGGCGGCGGAATCCGATCTCGGCCGCCGTGAGGTCGCGCACGTCTAGCCCGTTGCCTTTCGGCCCGATGTCGGTGTTGCCCCACCATGCGGACTTGTTCGCCTCGTTCGAGCGCGTCGGCCACTTTCCCTTTTTGCCTTTCGGCGGCGTCTTGGCCGTTATGCGGTCCATGTTGGCGAGGCGCACCACGTGCCCGATGCCGTGGGTGATCTGCCTGTAGTCGCCTCCCGCCTGGAAAAGAACGTCCGCGTCGCCGGTGCAGTCCACCACCTGTTTGGCGAGAATCGCCTGACGCCCCTGCTTGGACTCGAATATGATTCCCAGCACCTTGCCGCCGTCCTGGATCGTGTCCACGCCCCAGCAGTGGAAGAACATGTCGACCTTCTCTTTGGCGACCATCTTGTCCATGAGGTATTTCGCGCCCTCCGGATCCACCGTCGGCTGCCAATGGCGCGTCTCGGGTACGGGACCGGTGCAGACATGGCTGCCGAGGGCGCGCGCGCGGCGGGCGAACTCTTCGCAGATGCCCTTCGTGACAAGGCGGAACTTCCCGTCCTCGCGCGTGCTCGTGCAGAGCATGATCAGCACCATTCCGTTCGTGAAGAGCCCGCCCAGAGAGCCGTAGCGTTCGACGAGCGCAACCTTGGAACCGGTTCGCGCGGCGGCGATCGCGGCGGCGAACCCGGCGGGGCCGCCGCCCACGACGACGACGTCCGTCGTATGGAACACGGGGATTTCCCGCGCCGGCTGGAACACCTTGCCGTCCTTCAGCGAACAGCTGGGGCCGTCCGCCATAGTGTGTTCCAGCGGGAATATCTTGCGGCCGAAGGCGACGTTGTCCGGATCGCCGCAGCTTCCCGGCGGTAGCGCCGCGTTGGTTCTGACGAACTTGTCGGCGAACGCGGCGCCGCCGGCCATCGCCGCGCCTCCGATGCCGAGCCGCCTCAGGAACTCGCGTTTGGTGATGTCCATATTCCTTCCTTTCTTTCCTTGCCCGCAACCATGTGTGCTCCCGCCTTCCCGACGACGGAACGCTTGGATTATACCATACTGTTTGCCGGATTGCAAATATGTGGTATACTATACGCCTGTCGCACAACAGCAAACATCCAACAAGGAGACAACGAACAATGAAGAATACGACTTTGGCCGTCGCGTGCGGAATCGCCGTCGGCGCCTTTGCGCAGGCGAACGCCGCGCCCGTGATGATGACGCCGTGGGGCGAGAAGGTGACTGACTGGAACGCATGGCAGGGTTATCCGCGCCCGCAGATGGTGCGCGGAAACTGGACCAACCTGAACGGACAGTGGGACTACGCCATAACCGACATCGCCAAAACGGACGGGCGGCCTGCCAAGTGGGACGGCAAGATCCGCGTCCCGTTCGCGCTGGAGGCGCCGCTTTCCGGCTGCAACGGGCGCTTGCTCGAACCGCACCAGTACCTTTGGTACACCCGCAACATCAACCTCGATCCCAAGCCCGGCGAGAAGATTCTGCTCCATTTCGGAGCGGTCGACTTCCGCGCCAGCGTCTATCTCGGCCATGACGAAGTCGGATGCACCCCGCACGAGGGCGGGCAGCTTCCGTTCACGGTTGATCTTACGCCCTATGCGAAGAAGGGCGCGAACCAGCTCACCGTGCTCGTATGGGACCCCACCGAGGCCCATATCAACAGCCGCGGCAAGCAGGAATTCAAGACATGGGCCTGCTTCTACACCCGCATGAGCGGCATCTGGCAGACGGTGTGGATGGAGACCGTTCCCGAGAAGCATATCGCCGACTACGATGTCTGCACGGACATCGACAAGGGCGAAGTCTCCTTCAAGTTCAAGGT
>JAFPNP010000105.1 GCA_017411125.1 Kiritimatiellia bacterium | reverse complement strand
GTTGTCGAAACGTCGCCATGCCCGACAATGCGGGAAACGTCGTTTATCGGAACGCCCGCTTGCAGGGCAAGCACCACGAATGTATGCCGCAGATTGTGCCAGCCGTAGAGTGAGGCGGAGTGCTTGCCGATTGCGCGGGGGCGCGTGTGCTTTCCAAAAGGTCGCGGGCGGATTTGTGCCCGTTCGCCCTCTTGCGCTCAATCCGTGGGCGGTATGTCTCGCCCGTCAGACGTTCGGCCTCTTTGAGATAGTCGGACACTTGCCCCCGCGCCATGCACAACGCCGCCGCGATCCCGGCGCACTTCTCGCCGTTGCGCCAGCGGATGTACACTTCTCGCACTCGCTCCTTTTTGGCCGGGGCGAACTTTGCCCCGTCTATCGCCGCCAGCACTTCCGCCTCGCTCTTCGGCTTCGCGTCGGCCAGCAGGGCGGGGACGGGTTCGGGGGCGGTGAATATCGCCCGCGCAAAATAGGGTTTGACAATGCGCACAATGCCCGTGCGCCTGTCGGGTAAGCCTTTGGCGTTTACGTGTTCATACTGTGCCGCCGCCCGTGGAAAGACAAACGGCGAATCCCCAACGGCGCGTTTGGCGTGAAGTTCCTGCAGCACCTTTCGCAACGGGGCGAATATGGGCACGGTGACGCGCACTCCGGCCTTTGCCGTCACGGTGTCGATGAATCCGCCGCGCAAGTCCACGTCCGCCCATTTGAGGCGGCACACGTCGCCCAACCTCATGCCCGTGCAAGCCGCCGCCACCACAAGGCCATGCAGGGCGGGCCGTTCGCGCGTCGCGTCGAAGAGGCGGGCAAGTTCCGCTTCTGTCAGCGGGCGGCGTTCAACCTTCGCGTTGCCCGTGTTCCCGTTGCGCACCACTACGTTCTCGAATGGGTTTTTGCTCGCGTAGATATGCCAGCGCGTCCACGCCTTGCGCATCAAGTGCCATTGGTCTTTTACCGTCCCCCATGCGTATGCGTCCCGAATGTCGGCAAACCACGCTGCCGCGATTTCGGGCGTGATTTCGTCTATCGTCGCGCATCCGCCGCCGTTCTCCCGGCAATATCCCTTTGCGAATTTGGCGAATCGGGCGAACGTGGCGACTGCCGCCCGCGTCCGCTCCGCCGTCGGGGTCTTGTCCCGCGCCAGCCCTCGCCACAAGTCCGCCAGCGCGTCAAGGCGGGGGCTTTCGATTGCCTTGCCAGTCCGCGCCTGGTGGTAGCGGTTCACAAGGTCGGCGGTTTCGGCATCCCTTACGGCCTTTGTCTTGCCCGTCGTTTTCGCCGCCTCGCGCATCTTCGCCAGCGCGGCCAGCGCGGCCTTGCGCGATTTCTCGAAAGCGGCATCCCCCCGCCCTTTGAGGTCTATGCGCCCGTTCGCGTCCGTCGGCGGGTTGCCCTTGATTTCAACCTTCGGGGCAATGCGGACGTTCCGCTTCTCGCCCTGCCGCGTGAATCTCGCGTACCAGTACCGGGACAGGATTTGCCCCGCCCGGTCTGTCATTATCTTCAATCCGTCCATGTCCGCCACCTTTCACAATGGTTGCGCCGTCTGCCTGTTGGCGGGCTTTCGGCGGTTTTCGTTTGGTAGTGCATCGCGATTGTTTACACTACTTGCCAACGCGCAACAGTATATCACATTTGCCCCTTTCGGCGCAAGGTAAAAGGGGGCAAGTTTGGGGGCAAGTTCGATGTTAGAATCTGAAAAAACGCATTTTCATTAGGAATAATCGTGTTAGAGCATCACGTTCGCAACGTGAGGGTCGGCGGTTCGAATCCGCTCTTCTCCACCATCCCAAAATCCCACTATGTTCCATGTTACGATGTTTCATCGTGCCGCAGTAGTTGCAGGGTGCATTGCAAACGAGCGTGGAATTTGTTGGTTTTGTCCTATTGACGGAACTGTCGAAAAAGTGTATACTATACGGCGATTTCCGTTTCGGAGCGTAGCGCAGTCTGGTAGCGCGTTTGGTTCGGGACCAAAAGGCCGAGGGTTCAAATCCCTCCGCTCCGACCATTTTCCATTGGCCGTCTTTCCGGCGGCAATGGCATGACGGAAGATTGCATGAAAACAGGAGGTGGAACGATGGGCGATAGACAGGTGAAGGTGTTGCAGTTCGGCGAGGGGAACTTCCTTCGCTGTTTCATCGACTGGATGGTGCAGAGGATGAACGACAAGGCCGGATTCGACGGTCTCGTGCAGATTGTACAGCCCATCGGCGACGAACTTTCGCCGCCGTCGAAAATTCTCAATGCACGGAACGGAGTGTACCACACCTGCCTGCGTGGTTTCGTGGGCGGAAAGAAAGTCGAGGAGATCGAGGAAATTCATTCCGTCAAGGGCGTCCTCAATGCCAAGAGCGACTGGCAGGCCGTGGAGGAGTTGGTTGGAAATACGCCGTCGCTCCGTTTTGTCGTGTCCAATACCACGGAAGCCGGAATCGAGTACAAGAAAGACGCGGATACTTTTCCCCGCAAGGTCGCGCTTCTTCTAAAGGCTCGCATGGAGGCCGGGCTTCCGGGGTTCGTGTTCATCCCCTGCGAACTGATCGAGCACAATGGCGATACTTTGAAGAAGTGCGTGCTTCAATACGCTGCCGATTGGGGCGACGATGCGCTTGCAGCATGGATCGAGAAGGAGTGCGTGTTCTGTTCCACGCTCGTGGACCGCATTGTGGCGGGGCGTCCGGACGAGGAATCGGCCGCTCGCTACGCGGAACGCCTGGGCGAACGCGACGAGGTTCTTGTGTGTGGCGAGCCGTTTCACTTCTTTGTTATCGAGGTGCCGAAGTCCGCCATGGCGGCGGGGTTCGACCTAGAGCGAGAATTCCCGTTGAAGAAGGCCGGCGTGAACGTGGTCTACACTCCGGACATGCAGCCTTACCGCACGCGCAAGGTACGCTTCCTCAATGGGGCGCACACTGCGACGGTACTGGAGGGGCATCTTGCGGGGTTCACGTTTGTCCACGAACTTGTGGCCGACCCGAAGTTCAACGACTTTTTCAGGCAGATACTTTTCGAGGAGATATTCCCGACGGTCGATTTGCCGGTAGAGGAGAGGCTTGCATATGCGGAGTCGGTGCTGGAGCGCTTCGCCAATCCGTTCGCGAACCACCGTCTGCTCTCCATCTGCCTGAACAGTGTCTCCAAGTGGAAGGTGCGCGTGCTGCCGACGATTCTCGACTATAGAAAGCGGAAGGGCTTCCTGCCCAAGGGGCTTGTCGGGTCCATGGCGTCGCTGATCAAGTTCTACCGCACGGATGCGGTGAACGACAGCCCGGAGGTAATGGCGTACTTCAAAGCGAATCCGTCCGTAGACGACATCCTTCGCAAATCGGATTTCTGGGGCATGGACTTAACGACCATCCCGGACTTCGCCGAGATGGTCAAGGCTGCGCTCTGACGGCAGACTGGGTTATTTCGAGAACACGACCTGCGGAGCGCCGGATTTGCGCACGCGGATCACGCCAATCTGGTACCAAGGCTGACGGATGTTTTTGAACACCGTCTTCATGCACAGGAGGGACGTCTTTGGCATGATGAGCACGTACCCTATGCCCATGTTGAACACGCGGTACATCTCGTCATGGTCTACGCGGCCCTGGCGCTCGATGAACTTGAAGATTGTCGGGACGGGCCATGTGGTACGGTCGATTTCGGCCGTGACGGCTTTGGGGAGGACGCGTGGGATGTTGTCTTGGAATCCGCCGCCGGTGATGTGCGCCATGCCGTTTATCTTGATGTTGTTGTCAAGAAGCCGCCCTACAGGCTTGAGGAAGCTGCGGTGGACGGTGAGAAGGGCGTCGCCGACGGTCTGGTCCGTGCCCGGCAGCTTGTCGCGCGGAGACATCTGGCAGAGATCGAAGAACACACGGCGGGCGAGGGAGAAGCCGTTGGTCTGCAGTCCGTTGGAGGGAAGGCCGATGATTACGTCTCCAGCGCGGATGGACTGGCCCGTTACGAGTTTTTTGCGCGATACGGTACCTACGATAGTCCCCACGAGGTCGTATTCGTTGGCGGGGTAGAGGCCTGGCATTTCCGCCGTTTCGCCGCCGAGAAGCGCCATGTTGTTTTCCTTGCACGCTTTGCACAGGCCTGACACGATCTGCCTGAACGTGTTCCCGTCGAATTTCGACGCGCCGACATAGTCCATGAAGAACAACGGCTTCGCGCCCTGCACGAGGATATCGTTTACGCAGTGATTTACTATGTCTTGGCCGACAGTGTCGTGCCGCTTCATCATTACGGCAACTTTCAGTTTCGTGCCGACGCCGTCGGTGGACGAGACGAGAAGAGTATCCCTCGAACTGCCTTGCGGAAGGCGGCACAGGCCGCCAAACGATCCTATGCCCCCGACCACGTTGACCGTTTTGGTCGCGCCTACCATGGTTTTTATGGCGTTCAAAGCGTCCATTTTGTTGTCGATATCTACGCCTGCTGCGGCGTATGCGGACTTTGCTGCGGGAACAGGATTGATCACGATGATGTTTCTCCGATTTTGGCCACTTCCCGCAAAATGCGGGAAACGCGACATATTATATCATGTTTTCTTTCATAATGCAACCTTCCTTTGAGGGGAAAATTTCCCAGTTCGTCAAGTAGGAAAGACACCGTAGAGACTTCGCTTCGTCGGTGAATTCGTCAAATGCAAGGACACCGTAGGGGTTCGTGGTTGAGGACTGTGGGTGGCGGCAGCTGGAGCCGTCCCCGCAGGGGCGGCGCGAAGCGCCGAGGCGACTGCTGCCGCCACTCACAGTGAGACATTTCGTCACTTGCATATAGCCGGTGTCTGTTCACGATCTTGAGTCCGTATCGGCCGCCGTCCCGTTTCCGCCGCCCGCTGCTTGCGGAGGATGCGCGACCATCTCCGCAGGACGAAGCGGTACAATTCGATGCCGTTGGTCTTTTCGATCCGCGTCTTGATCTGGGCCTCGCGGGCGTTGCTCGCGACATTCGCGTCAAGGACGCGTTGCGCGGGAAGCCGGGGCTTGTCGTATTTCTTCCCGAAGCCCTTGGCCTTGTCCTTCTTTGCCCGCTGCGTGATCATGATGCATGGCCGGCAGTAGTTGAAGTAGTCGGACCACTCGGTGCAGGCCGAGGCCAGTTGGCTCCGCAGCTCGAACTGATCGATGCGGGCCTCGCCGAAGAGGCCTCTGACGACCGATCCGTTCTTCTGCTCGACATGCGCGTTGTCGTTCTTGCGGTAGGGGCGCGAACGCTGGAAGCTGATCTCCGGGTGGTTCTTCACGAACGTAACCAGATGGCTGTTCATGAATTCCTTCCCGTTGTCGTAATGGAGCGACAGTATCTTGAACGGGAAGCGCCTGACGAGGATTTCTACGGCGTTCAGCACTTCTTCCGCACCCTTGTTCCACACGGGGTGGATCTCTGTCCACTGCGTCTTGCGGTCCGTCAGCGTGATGATCCAGAAGAAGTTCCCGCGCATGTCTCCGCCGCAAAGTGCGACTGTGTCAACCTGCAGATGCCCCGGCTCGGTCTCGGCGGCGATCTCCTTCTCGCCCGAGCAGCAGGCAAAGTAGGCCGCCGGATCGTTCTTCCCTGAACGGCGGTTCTTGCGGACGGATCCCGGTCCAATGCGCTCAAGGCCCTTGAGCGCCCGGTCCATCGTGGAGGCGCTCATCGACGCGACTTCCATGGAGAGCGCGCTGTCAACATGCTCGAGCTCGGCAAGATTGGCCAGTGCCCGGACGATTATGGCCTTGAGGTACTTCGTGCACATGCAGCCTGTGGCGTACCAGACCCTCCTGAGCAGACCCGTCGCCTTGTCGGAGTACGTCTTTCCACGACCCTTGGGCTCCTTGTACTTGCGGTTCCCGGTGAGGAGCTTGGTCGCGTACTTGCGCTCAAACCCGAATGCCTGGCACATCGAGTCAATGAATGCTGTCTTCTTGGACTTGCTTTTCAGTTGCGCGTATGCACGCCTCTGCGTGCCGACGTACTCCATTGTTGTTCTTCGTGACATCTTGCTCATGCCTCATAGTTTATCCGAAATTCACGGTGTCTTGGCATTTGACGAATGCGCTACCGCGACCCGAGGACGAATTTTCGCTACGGTGTCCGGCATTATAACGAATTGCG
>JAFPNP010000104.1 GCA_017411125.1 Kiritimatiellia bacterium | reverse complement strand
TTTTTTCTCCTAAGATTTTGCGGTTGAACGAAAAACGGCCGCGCTCTTCATGGAGCGGGGCCGTCGTTCGATAGGGTTCATCTGCCGATTCGCCTCTTTTCAGCACGCGCACGCCGCTCCGACCGTAAAGCCGAAGTAGTTAAACCACGTAAACTTGAAGGTGTTCGACATTCTTTTTTCCTGTGACGCGCACAGTATACCATAAAATCGGCGAGCAGCGCAAGCGGGATTTTGGTATAATCTTCTCCGCTATGTCGAGAAGAGCAAACATTATTATAGTGGCCGTGCTTGCGGCTATCCACCATGCGGCGAACGCCGCTGAAGTCGAAATCCGGGCCGTGGGGACGTGGGCTGTGGACGGCGTCACGGCTTTGGTGAAAGTCAAGGCGTCAAGTCTGGTGGGAGGCGATCTCTCCGGAATGCATTGGTGCGTCTGCAATGCGGCGGGGAAGGTCGTGCTGGACTGGAAGCGTCCGCATGGCGGAATAACAAGGACCGCGCAACTCAAGATCAACCTGCCACCGGGCGAATATTCCTTGCGCGCGACGGACGGCACTCAGTTCTGCGGGAACGTTCCCGTCCGCGTTCTCCCGTCGGGGAATCGCCATGCCCGCGCCGTTGTCGCGATTCGAGAACCGCCAGATCCGGCTGCGGAAAGCGGCGCGAAACGGTTCTGGCGCGACATGATGCGCGGCGAGTTCTCGCAAGCCGAGACGCTGCCCAGAACGCCGCGGCGCATCGTCGCCCGGTTCTGCGCTGCTTTTCCGGATCGTATCGACGACCTTGGCGACTTCATCGAGCGGATTGCGGCAGACATGAAGAGCGCCGGGGAGAACGCGTTGATCTGTCCGGCCGAATGGAACGCCGTGCCCGACCACCTGAGCGCATTGTGCGCCAAGTTCGACGAGGAGGGGCTTATGGTATTCCCGTCCGTGGATCGCGGGCGCGGGCTCCAGCGCAAGGTCGACGCCATCGTAGATGCCGGAGCGCAGCATAGGTCGTTTGGCGGAATATGCGTTCGTGTAAACCGGCACGATGCCGTTGATGCCAACGAACGCAAACGACTGGAGCGAGATCTTCCGTCCGCGCGAATGTTGTGGGTGCTTTCTGACGCAGACCTTGAATACATGGCGCATCCGTTGCTTGCCGGCGACGCAGTCGCCCTCGCAGTCGCGGACAAAGCGCCCGTCCAGTTCGTCCAGGCATTTCGCGCCCTGCCTGCGGTGGCGTTTGCGGATATCGGCGGCCAGGACGGCAAGGTACGCTTGCGCCATGCGGAATACAACGGGACGAGCTGGTTCTATGTGTTCAATTCCGGGACGGATACAGTGCGCGTTAATATGGAAATGCCGATTCGTGCGCGCGACCTTGCTCGGGACGAGCGCGTAGGAAGTCTTTTCGGTGCGTCGAAATGCGAATTCATTCTTGCGCCCGGTGAGCTTCGCTCGTTTTCTGCCCCGGAAGGCGCGAGGCCGCGTATTCAATAAAGAGGTCTGGCGTGGACGGTCCTCGTCGAAATTGTGGTATAATACGCCTCTTCGAAGAAGGATTGGATATGGCAACAACGAAGGACATACGGTATTTCAAGGATGCCGACGACTACAGAAAGAACTTCATAGTCCAGAAGGAAATCGACAAGTACCTGCCGGGTGGCAGGCATTTCATCGATGAAGACCTCATCAACCGCACTCTCGCGGCGGCAGACGCCGCGCCTGCAGATTCCGTGCGCGTCCGCGAAATTGTCGCCAAGAGCGAACAGACCTGCGAAACCCTGACCGTCGAGGAGACCGCTGCGCTCATGCGCGTGGAGGATCCCGTCCTATGGGAGGAAATGCGAGCGGCAGCCGACCGCATCAAGCACAAGGTCTACGACAACCGGATCGTGATGTTCGCGCCGCTCTACATGTCCAATCTGTGCGTCAACGGCTGCCGGTACTGCGGTTTCCGAGAGGGAAACGGACTGCAGAAGCGGCGTGTGCTCACGATGGACGAGCTGAAGGAGGAAATAGACGTCCTTGCCGGGCGCATCGGACACAAGCGCCTCATTGCGGTGTACGGCGAACATCCCACCACATCCACCGACTATATCGCCGAGACGATAGAGACTTGCTACAATCGCCATGTGAAGGCGCCCAAGACCGGGGCGTCGGTCGGTATCCGCCGTGTGAATGTCAACGCCGCGCCGCTCCCCGTCGCCGATCTTCGCGTATTGCACGAAGTCGGCATTGGCACTTTCCAGGTTTTCCAAGAGACGTACAACCGGAAACTGTACGAATCGATGCACCCCGCATGGAGCGTTAAAGGCAACTACGATTGGCGCACTACGTGCTTCCACCGCTGCATGGAAGCGGGGGTCGACGATGTCGGCCTCGGCGTGCTGTACGGTCTTTGCGACTGGCGCTTCGAGCTGCTCGCAACCGTGTTGCATGCGCGCGATCTGGAGCGTTGGTTCAACATCGGGCCGCACACGCTTTCGTTCCCGCGCCTGGAGCCCGCGTCCGGCACCCGCGTCCCGGAGGAAAGCCCTTGGCTCATCGACGACGAGACCTTCGCGCGCATTATCGTGATAGCGCGTCTCGCCGTGCCGTACACAGGAATAATCGTGACCGCTCGCGAAAACCCCGCCTCGCGCAACCGCCTCCTCGACCATGGCATGACGCAACTGGACTGCTCCTCCAACATCGCCATCAAGGGCTACAGCGACTTCGCCGACGAGGCCCACCAGGAGAAGGAACGCCAGCAGTTCATGCTCGGCGACAATCGTTCCATCGAGGAGATGGTGCGCTACCTCGCGGACCGCGGCATCATAACGAGTTTCTGCACGGCGGGCTACCGCTGCGGACGCACGGGCGGCTGCATCATGGACGCGCTCAAGACCGGGCGCGAGGGCAAGTTCTGCAAGATCAACGCGGTTCTCACGTTCCGCGAATGGCTTGACGACTTCGCGAAAGACCCGGAAACCGTCCGCATCGGCAACGCCCTCATAGAGAAGGAGCTTGCCGGCATACGCGAATGGGTGCCGAAGTTCTACCCGACGGTCAAGAAGCAGTACGACGCCACGTGCGCCGGGTCGCGCGATCTGTTTTTCTGAGGCAATGGCGATGGCAGGCCTCAACGAAACTCCGAGCGGCAACCGCGTACACATTGCTTTCTTCGGCTTGCGCAACGCGGGGAAGTCTACGCTTGTCAACCGCTTTGCCGGACAGGATGTCGCGATCGTGAGCGACGTCGCCGGCACGACGACCGATCCGGTGTCGAAGGCGATGGAGATTCTGCCGCTCGGCCCGTGTCTCGTCACGGACACCGCCGGCCTTGACGACGAGGGGCCGCTCGGCGAGATGCGCGTGAAGAAATCTCTTAGCGTTCTGGCGACGGCGGATGTCGCGGTCTGGGTGGAATCGGAGGGTGACGGAGACCATTTCGCCCGGTTCGACGCTGCATGCCGGGCGCGCGGCATTCCTGTGCTGCGGTATCGCCGCGGGGACGACGTGGACGAGTTCCGCCGCCGCATTGCGTCCGTCCGTTTTGCGGACGCGCCGCATCCGCTTGTTGCCGATCTTGTCGCAGTCGGAGACGTGGTAGTGTGCGTGTGCCCTATCGACGAATCCGCGCCGAAAGGTCGGCTGATATTGCCGCAGCAGCAGGTGGTGCGCGAAATACTCGACGCCGGCGCCGCCGCCCTTGTGTGTCAGCCTGCCCAGCTTGCACAGCTGCTGGAACGCGTGCCGCAGGTGAAGTTCGTCATCACCGATTCGCAGGCGTTCAAGGATGTGGATTCCGTCGTGCCGCCGGAAACGCCTCTTACGTCATTTTCGATCGTGTTCGCCCGCGCGAAGGGAGACCTTGCGGCATATTGCGACGGGGCGGACGCGCTCGGCGCGCTGAAGGACGGCGACCGCGTGTTGATTTCCGAGGGTTGTACGCACCATAGGCAGTGCAACGACATAGGCACGGTGAAGCTTCCGAAATGGATTGCGGCGAAGACAGGCAGGAAACTTGTTTTCGAATGGACAAGCGGCAATACCTTCCCAGAAGATCTGTCGCGGTATTCGCTCGTGGTGCATTGCGGCGGGTGCATGCTTACGCGTCGCGCCGTGCAAGAGCGCATAGCGCATTGTCGCGCCGCCGGTGTGCCGATAACCAACTACGGCGTGTGCATTGCCGTCTGCAACGGCATAACGGCGGACGCTGTCACCTGCATGGTGAAACGAAAGCGCAAATAGTCCTATTTGTGGTTGTAGGACTATGGGGATGTTGTAAAGTCAGGTTGGGACGACGCATGAGGACACGCGTATTCTCGGACGGTTGTCCTTGACGCGAGAGGCGGCGGTATGTTAGAATGCACGCATGAAACGCGATATTTTGACTGTCGTGGTCGCTGCGGTATCCGTCGCGACCGTCTGTGCGGCGGACGCTGCAAAGCGTCCCTGTTCCAAAATTACGTTCAAGCCGCTGCCGTCGCAGATGCTGTATGGCGACGAGACGAGACTCGGCAAGGATCGTCCGTTTGCGAAGGATCCTACCGTGATACGGCACGGAGGTCGGTATTTCATGTACTACAGTGTTTGCTCCTACGACAAGGCACATCTGCCGAAGAATTTCGGCAAGAGGCCGAACGGCTGGTGGGGCGCCGTCGCCGAGAGCCGCGATCTGGTGAATTGGAAGCGTGTCGGCGATTTGAAGGCAGACGGCATGGACGTGCCGGGACAGCTTGAGATGTGGGTCGCGCCGTGCGTGAAGAAGATCGACGGCAAGATACACATGTTCGCGCAGTGCCGTGCGTGGCGACGTGCCGGCAGAAACGAATGTCTCATCTGGCACGCCACGAGCGAAGACGGCATCAACTTCAAGTTCACCGAGCCGCGTCCGATGTTCGAGCCGAAGAA
>JAFPNP010000103.1 GCA_017411125.1 Kiritimatiellia bacterium | reverse complement strand
TTTCGCGGAGAGCGGGGAATGGAAGGGTTTCGCCGACATACTCGCGCAGATCGTGAAGGAGAATTTCGCGGTGCGCGACGCGGCGGAGGGCGAGAAGGTGGTGCAGTCCACGCTGGTCGCGCTGCTGCGCGCCGCCGGCGGGCCGTACTTCGTGAAGCACGAACGCGAGTCGGGCGGCGGGTTCTACGACATCGCGCTCGAGCCGCAGCTGCTGCGCTGGCCGGACATCGCGCACGCCGCGCTTGTCGAGATGAAATACGTCAAGGCGGGCGCGCCGGCGCCGACGCAAGCGGAACTTTCGAAGATCAAGGATGCCGCCATAGTCCAGCTCGACCGGTATTCTTCCGATCCTCAGCTTGTCAGGGAATGGCGTCTGGACGCCGTGGCGCTCCATCGCCTGGTGATCGTTTTCCACGGCGGCGACTGCGTGCTGGGCGAAGAGGTCTAGCCGGTTTTTGGGGGCTGTGCGGCAAGTCCGCGCTTTGCCCCATGCGGGCGGCGGCAGTGCGCCGCGTTCTCCACTTCACTTCACTTCAGTTCGTCCGCGAGGGCGTTCTCTCCGCAAGCGCAAGTGTTTTTGTTTTCATGGGTCAGCGGTATTCGATGTTTGCTTTTTCGCGGAGTTCGGCGACGAATGCTTCCGTGGCGCGGCCACGCGCCTCGTGCCGGAGAAGGTCGCGGATGGAATCGGCCACGTCCACGAGCGTCTGCTGCCCGCCGGGCCGTTCGTCCGTCTTGAGGATGATGTGGTATCCGAACTGCGTCTCGATCACTTCGGAGACCTCGCCGCACTTCATGGCGAACGCCGCCTTGTCGAATTCTGGCACCATCATGCCGCGTCCGAACCATCCGAGCGAGCCGCCGTTCTGCCCGCTCGGGCAGTCGCTGTGTTCCTGCGCGGCCTTCGTGAACGCCTCGCCCGTCGCGCCGGGGTTGCCGCGTCCTTCCGCGACGATGCGCGCGCGGATGGCCTTTATCTTGTCGAGCGCCTGCACCTTGTCCGCCGCGTCCATTCCTTCCGTCTTCACGAGGATGTGCTGCGCGAGGACCTGCGGCGACGAGACGAAAGTGGCGCGATGCGCCTCGTAGTACGCGGCCACTTCGTCCTCCGTCGGCTCCGGCACGCCGCTGCACGCCTGCTGCACGAGCGCGTCCACGCGGCAGCCCTTTGCAAGTTCCTTGCGGAACTCGTCCTCGCCGATCTTCTGCTTGGCGAGCGCCTTCGCGAAGCTGTCGCGGCCGCCGACCTGGCGTATGACGTTCTCGAGCTGCGCGTCGATCGCCTTTTCGTCCACGGGGAGGTCGAGCTGCGCGGCGCGGTCGAGAAGCAGTTTTGCGCCTATTGCCTGCTCCTGCGCCTTCTCGACGAGCTTGTCGAGGTTCTTCTTGATTTCGTCCGCGCTCGTTCCATGCGTCGCGTAGAACTTGACGAGCCTGTCCAGCTCGAACTGCACGGCCTCTTTCGAGATCGGTATTCCGTTTACGAATGCCTGTTTCATGGGTGTTCCTTTGCTATTGCGTCAAATTGCCGTCGAAGGCTATCGTCTTCGAGGGATCCGGGAGAAGGGCGATGCGGTCGCCGTGGCGGACGGCGCAGCCGCCGGGGGCGCGGGCGACCACGTGCGCGCGGCGGCTGTCGAGGACGGCGTGGACGAGCGTCTCCGCGCCGAGCGGCTCCACCACGTCCACCGTGGCCGGCAACGCGCCGTCCGGCGCTCCGTCGGCGGGGAGAATCCGCAGATGCTCCGGGCGCACGCCCACCGTCCTGCCAAGGTCCAGCACGCCGGGCGGGAAGAGGTTCATCGGCGGCGTTCCGATGAAGGACGCCACGAAGCAGTTCGCCGGGCGGTCGTAGACCTCCATCGGCGGCGCGGCCTGCTGGATGCGGCCGCCGTCCATCACGACGATGCGGTCGCCCATCGTCATGGCCTCGGTCTGGTCGTGCGTGACGTATATCATTGTCGCGCCGAGGCTGTGGTGGAGGCGCACGATCTCCGCGCGCATTTCGACGCGCATCTTCGCGTCGAGGTTGGAAAGCGGCTCGTCGAAGAGGAACACGGCGGGCTCGCGCACTATGGCGCGCCCGACGGCGACGCGCTGGCGCTGCCCTCCGGAAAGGGCCTTGGGAAGCCGGTCGAGGTACGCGCCGAGGCCGAGGGTGGACGCGGCGGCGTCCACGCGCCTGGCGATTTCGTCCTTCGGCACGTGGCGCAGGCGCAGCGCGAAGCTCATGTTCTCGCGCACGGTCATGTGCGGGTAGAGCGCGTAGTTCTGGAACACCATCGCGATGTCGCGGTCCTTCGGGGGAAGTCGCGTCACGTCGCGCCCGCCGATTTCGATCGTGCCGGATGTCGGCGTCTCCAGTCCTGCGACCATCCGCAGGGTCGTGGACTTTCCGCATCCGCTCGGGCCGACCAGCACGAGGAACTCGCCGGGACGGACTTCGAAGGTGAAGTCGTCCACGGCGGGTTTCTGTCCTTTCGCGTAGACTTTGCTCACGTGGGCGAACGTCACGCCCGTCTGTTTCGATTTCTGCATGGCGTTGCGCGGGCGCGTCAGGCGAACACCGCGTGTCCCTGTGCGTCGATGGAAACAAGCCCCCTCGCCTCCATCTGGTCGAGCATCGCGCGCGCGACCTCCATGGAGATTTTAGGGTTGAGGCTCTTGAGCATGTTCAGGATGCGCTTGCGCGAGCGGCAGCGGTTCTTCTTGAGTTTCGCCGCCGCTTCGGACACTTCGTCCGGCATGTCCGGGAAAAGCGCGTGCACGTCTTCGGC
>JAFPNP010000102.1 GCA_017411125.1 Kiritimatiellia bacterium | reverse complement strand
TGCCGTGCCGGCGAGACTGGCCTTGTCCCAGGCCGCCTGGAACGCCGTGCGTTGCTTGGTCGTGCCGGACATCGAGATGCAGAGCACCCGTACCACTTTAGTCGTGGGATCGAACGCCGCGTACGTGCCGTAGGCGCCGCCGTGTCCCACACAATTTGGTTTGACGTTCAGGCCAAATCCGTAGGACGTGATCTTGGGACGATCAGGCGTCTGCCGCCGCGTCATTTCCCGCACCGCCTGCTCGGAAAGGATGCGACGCCCGTCCGATGTCGTGCCGCCAGCCGCCAGCATTCTGAAGAAGCGGCACAGGTCGTCCGCCGTGCCGAACAGCCCGCCGCCGCCCTCGGGCTCGCGCGTGGGATCCGTGTACGGATAGCGGAACTGGGCGATCTTGATTTCCCTGGGCTTCAGGTTGTCCGAGAGCCTGTAGGACTTGGCGAGGCGCGTCATCTGCTCCTCCGACGGCACGAATGTCGCGTCCTTCATGCCAAGCGGATCGAGGATGCGCTCCTTCATCACGGCCGCGAAGGAACGCCCCGTCACCTTCTCCACAACGGCCATCGCCACGTCGATGCCCCAGTTGGAGTAGGCGTAGCACTCGCCCGGGTCCGCCGCCAGCGGCGTGGTCGCCGCGAGATGCGCCAGCTCGGCGATCGACCGCTTGTCGATGGGCATTCCGGGGAAGAACGGCAGTCCGCTCATGTGCGAGAGCGTCATCCGCACCGTCATCGGGCGGACAGGCGCGCGCGGACCGTCCTTCGCCGCCACCTTCACGTCGGCGAATTCCGGCAGGTACTTCGCCACGAGATCGTCCAGGTTCACCTTCCCCTCGTCCACCAGCGTCATCAATGTGGCGGCGGCGATCGCCTTCGTGTTGGAGGCCAGCCAGAAGATCGAGTCGGGCCGCATCGGCGTTTTCGCCTCAAGGTCTGCGTAGCCGCGGCAGTCGACGGTCGCCTTCCCCTTCGCGTCCACCACGACCGACACCGCGCCCGGCAGCTCTCCGCCGTCGACGTACGGCCCGATGGCGTCGCCCACCGGGGAAGCATACGCCAGTCCACAGCACAGAACCACGCCAATCTTGGCAAGGCCGCGCAAGCTTATCATTCGTGCTTTTCCTGTTGACATGGAATTCTTCCTTTCTCTGGTTGTTTTTAAAGTTCTGCAACTGCCTCAAAATAGAACGCGGAAGTTGTAGCGGTCGTTGGGGGCGGCGTCGCCGTGAAGCGTGAAATCCGTCCAGTCGTATGATTGGAGCGAATGGTCTTCCCACTTGAAATCGAACCCGTCTGAACGTAGCCGCCCGCGGAACGCCGATGAGGGAACGGCAATCTCCATCTCTTTCCCAGACCATGCGGCAGACACTTCTGCCAACGGTGCCGACCATGAGAACGTGCCCGTCAGCTTGCCCGGTTCGTGCATCCGCAAGACGGTTCGTCCAGCATGACTTCCGCCTCGCTCAGCCGTCGTGCGTTCAACCATGAAATCGTACCCCAGCCAGCCTGTGGCGGCGGAACGGTCTGCGTCAATGAAAAGCTTCATCCAGTCCTGGCCGCCTGGTGCCGTCATCGGCTCTCGTGTCCGCACATAGAAGCAGATGTCGTTCCCATTGCGCGAGACCTTCGCGGCCACGATGTCGTTGCGACCGGACATGTCCACGTAACGTCCGGCCTTCATCCCGTGCGCGGTGAAATCCCTCCGCACTTCGTCGCCGACGGTGTCGCGGAACTCAGGCTGCACGTCCCGCCAGTCGTCGAAGTTGCCGTCGATGCGGATCGGACGCGAGACCGTCGGCGGTATTTCATGCACGCCCTTGTACCGGCGGACATTAGCTACGAGCTGCCAGTAGTACGCGTCGCCCCAGAACCCTTTCACAGGTTCGCAGTCGCGCGAGAATTCGGGATTGAACTGGTCGCAGAACACGCCCGCTTCATTCCGGTAGTTGTTCCATTCCGGCAGGCGCATCGCGCGCCATTCGTTCCATCCCGTCACGAAAACGAGCGGCGGCGCAGCCTTCAATGCCAAGTCCCACTGCTCTTGAAAATTCGGTCCCAACGCCAACTGCGCAAGACGCGGATCGTTTGCGCCGCCATGCCAGCGCCGCCCCATCGCACCAGGCGCGCTCATCGCACACTTTCCAGCCGGACTGGCATTCTGCGCCACAGAGACGGCCATCATCTCGTCCTCCCCGTCCAGCCCCCTGTAGACATGTTGCGGATAGACCTCCAGCCATGGCCATCCGCCAGCCTTCGAGTCTTCTCCGTTGTAGCCGACAAGCGGACGTCTAAACGCGAAGAATTCGCGTATCCGCCTGGAATCTTCGTCCTCCGCGCCCCAGGCGCAGAACATCCTTGTTCCCTCGCAAGGGACGCAATCCCGGTACGCCTTCCCGTCGAGGTCTTTCTTTGCGGCTCTCAAGGTCCACCAGCCAACGGATGAAGCGGGCTCGGCAAGCTCGATGAAGTAACGCCCCGCCGGACACGAGTTCGCCAGCTTCATGACAAGCGACGCATTGTCGGCGATGTTGGTGAAACGTTGCTCCGCCACAACCGCGCCTTTCGGACCGTCCTTGCGCAAACGCATTGTCGCCGCGGAATCCGGATGCGAACCGAACGTGGGAGTGCTGATGCGTATGTTCCCGAACGGCGCCTTGGCGGCGAACGATTGTCCGAGCGCATGTCCGGGCGCGAGCCGCTCGGCGACGAGCTTGCCTTTCCCGCCCGGGCCGAAGCCGCTCGCCACCGGCTCCGAGGCGGCGTATGCAGGATGGGCGATGACAAGCGGTTTTCCTTTCCATCGGAACCAGAGTTCGGGATGGATGCCGGGCTCGTAGAGCGTTCTCCACAGATGCCGCAGCTCGCCGCCACGCAGGCCGTACGGCGGGTACGCGGGGAACGGACACAGAAATGCGATCTGAGGCGTGTGCCCGCCGGACGCGCGCACGTCGGCGAACACGCGGACGATCTCCTGCCACGAGGCGTCGAACGTCGGCCCGTTGCTCACGTCGAACACGATGACGTCAACACCAGCGTCACCCAGCATCTGCGCATGCTTGCGCAGAACGAACGGATCGTTCGAGCAGTAGTAGCCGAAAAGCGGTTCGCCCCACCAGTGGTTGCAGCACATCGGACCCCATAGAGGCGAGTCCGGTTTCTTCAGGGCGTCTGGATCCGCCGACAGGATCTTCGATACGTCGAACGGTCCCGGCACGTTTTCGTCGGTGGGACGGTTGATGAAGTAGAACACCGCGACCGTACGGTTTGTCCTGGGCAGACCGGCCTCCGCCGCCGTGGGGAGCGAACGGCCAAGCCCGTCCGTCGCCACCCACGTGTCGGATGCGATGTCGCATGGCGCGGACAAAGCCGCCAGCACAATCGCCGCCGCGAAAATCATGCCGATTTTCACATGGCGCTCCTCAGGTGCCAGGCCTGTTCTATTACTGCACGTACTGATTGCTTCATGCCGCTAGCCTTCCAGGAAAGGCGCGTCTTTGATGGATTGGGCTTTATGTTTGGCATGGGAATGTACTGAAAACCATCCAGCGAGAATACGTCAAGCCCCACGCGGTCAATGAATATGTGCAGACCAAGTCGTCCTTCCGCGTCCAGATTCCATGCAGTCGATTGGCCATTAACAGATAACGTATGTTGGATGGCTCTATATTCAATCTTGATACCGCGCAGGTCTAACGCTATTACGGCGTCGGCAACTGGCACGCACGAGAACTTGATCTCCACAAGCTCTCCATTGAAATCTTTCAGCGACATTGGAGGCCCTTTACGCAGGGACTCGAGTTCTTTCACAGGGAAACGCGACAATCGCAGGCCTGCGTCCGTTCGAACCAGTTTCAGTTCCATAGGCAGGGTCATCGCCTGATTGAACATCGTTGCCTTGTTTCCGCCAGCAAGTGGGTCGTATTTACTCCATGCAATCTGTATGCGCCGTCCATCAGGCACATCCGAGAATGTCTGCCACGCATAGACGGGGGTGCTGACATTGCCCACCGGACGCATCTGCTCCAGCCTCTCGGCCTCCGGCACGAACATCTGCCCGTCGAACGTGCCGATTGCGTATTGCCGATTCGCCGCCGTCAGTACCCAGCGAGTTGCCATCTCGCCCTCGATGGGCATCTCGAACATGTCGGGGCACTCGTATAGATAACACCCGCTGTCAAAGAAGTCTCCCGGCACACAACTTGCCCACGTCCAGTTCTTCAGGTCGGGAGACGTGAAGAACGATATGCCGTGGCGTAGCTTTGCCACCTCGCCATAGACGAGCATGACCCAATGTTTGCCGGGAGCATACCAGAAAACCTTTGGATCGCGATTGGCGTCCGGCCGGTTCTCTATGACGGCCTTTGGCCACTTGGTATAGGTTCGTCCGTCATGCGACCAGGCAATACGCTGGGTGAACAAATCGAACGTATCCCCTGCGCACGTGTAGATCAGCACATGCGCGTTCTTGCCAAAGCCAGCCGTGTCCGCGAAATCCGTTACGGCGCTGCCGGAGAACATCCTCCCGGAATCGTCTGGCGCAAGCGCATCCCCTAAATCCTGCCAATGGACCAGATCTTGCGAAACGGCATGGCCCCAATGCTTTGGGCCTCTTCCGAGCGTAAACGGACTATGCTGGTAGAACATGTGCCACTCGCCTTTGAAATAGGAGAGCCCGTTCGGATCGTTTAACCGGCCAGTCGGCGGCGTGAAGTGTATCTGCGGACGCCACGATTCGGCATATTGCCCTTTAGCGCCAGGAAAACGTCTGTCGGCAAACACCAAGTCGCGTGCGGAGATGGACGGCAGTTCCGTCCCCGAGAAGCGAAACCTTAGCGTTCGGCCCTTGACTTCGCCGAGGTCAAGAGAACCGACCCACGTAGGATCGCGGCGGGCCCATTCGACGGCATCGTACGTCAAGCGCCTTCCGTTCTCGAATATCTCCAGCAGTATCTTTGGGGCACCACTTTCCACAGGAACCGCCAGATATCGTCCGCCCGGTTGCACGTTGAACTGGAATTCTGCGGCATGGATGCCGTATGCGATTCCGATCAGGACGATGGCAATCCTTGTACGTTGCACGATGCGCATGGATCTCTACCTTTCTCTGCCTCGTCAGCTGAATTGCAAGCTCCTTTCAACGGCGAGTGAGGTGCTTGACGACGGCCTCGGTCCGGGTGCGGACGTGCAGCTTGTCGTAGATGCGGCGGATGTAGGTGCGCACCGTCTCGATGCCGATGGACAGCTTTTCCGCTATCTCCTTGTAGAAATAGCCGTCGGCCAGCAGCTGCAGGATCTCGTTCTCGCGCGGCGAAAGGTTCTCCGTCTCGTTCGGAGCCGTCCCCATCTGGTGGAACGACTGCACCACCTTGCGCGCGACGGAGCCGCTCATGGGCGAGCCGCCGTTGTAGAGATCGCGGATGGCCGCCAGCAGCTCGGTCGGCGTGGCGCGCTTGAGCAGGTAGCCGTTCGCGCCAGCAGCCAGCGCCTGGAAGATGCGCGCCGGGTCGTCGTAGACCGTCAGCACCAGGAACTGCACCTGCGGCAACGCCGCCTTCGCCTCGCGGATGACGTCAATACCGGATTTGCCGGGGAGGTTGATGTCCACCAGCACGACGTCCGGCGCGAGCGCGGCAAGTTCCGCGAGCGCGGACTCGCCGTCTCCGAACATGCGCGTCATCTCGATGTCGTCCTTCTCCGCGAAGAGCCGTTCGAGCGACTTGCGGATGCCGGCGTTGTCCTCGACGAGCGCGACCTTGATGATGGAATTCTTTTCTTTCATGGCTTGCCATTCAATTTGAACGAAAGCACCACTTCGCATCCGCCGCCTTCGCGCGGCCCAACGGCGAACGTTCCGCCGATGTCCGCCATGCGCTCCCGCATGTTCGCGAGGCCGTTGCCGCCCTCGCGCGGTCCCGCGAAGCCCTTGCCGTCATCGCCCGCCGTCACGCGCACCTCGTTGCCGTGGATGGACAGCGACACGAACGCCGTCGTGGCGGCGGCATGCTTGACGATGTTGTTGAGCGCCTCCTTGACGCACATGAAGACGGCATGCCGCGTCTTACTGGTAACGGCGGCCGCAGGAAGTTCCGGCGGGATCGACGCCCGCAGGCGAACGTGCATCGTGTTGAGATACCGCTCGGCGTAGGTGTAGAGGTAGTCGGCGAACGCCGACAGCGTGTCGTTGCGCGGCTCGACGGCCCACACCACCTCGTCGAGCGCGCGTATGACGTCGCGGACCTCGTCGGCCACCTCGCCTATGCTTGGATCTTTCTCGGTGGCCATTTCCGTGATGTAAGAGACGCGCGTCAGCCGTGCGCCGACATCGTCATGGATGTCATGGGCGATCCGCGCGCGTTCCGCCGCCAGCACGTCGCGTTGCCGCGCGGCCAGAAGCTTGGCCCGGACACGGCGGAGGTAGACGGCCCGCACGACGAGAAACATCACGAGCAGCAGGAAAACGCTCGCGCCGACAATGAACGCCGTTGTCTCGTAGAAGTGCGGCGCGATGCTGAACTCGAATATGGCGGGCGGACTGAGATCGCCAAACGGCAGCCGCGCAACAACCTCCAGCCTGTAGTCGCCTGGAGGCAGGTTGTAGAAGTTTGCCGTGCGCGAATGCCGCACGAAATTCCACTTCGCGCGCCGCGGCAACAGGCGGTGCGAGAACACGACGCGATCAGCCATGCCGGGCGAGTCGGCGGTATACGAAATGGAGACCGTCTCCG
>JAFPNP010000012.1 GCA_017411125.1 Kiritimatiellia bacterium | reverse complement strand
GACGCGCCCGACGGCGTTTTGTTTTTGAAACAACCAAGACAACTCTCAAAAACAACTTTGCCCTTCGGACGCGCCTTGAACTTCGCCAACAGCCTTGTTCGGGAGGGACGGGCGCCGTCCCGTCCTAAACCAAGTTTTGCAAACGAGCGCGGGCGAGTTAGCCCGCGCGTGAACGGAAGTTGCGAAAGAAAGTTGTTTATGTTGTTTCCATCAAATCCATCGCCGCATGGCATCAGCGTGCCATATTTCCGCACGGCCGTGCCGTGCAACGCGCAACCATCCAGGAAAGTTAGGAATTGTCCGGGGAATTCCTAACCAAAATACAAACTCCGCAAACCGCGCCGAAACACTGCAAACAAAGGCTTTCCTCGCTCTCCGGCCGCCGCTCTCCGGCCGAAAACCTAGGAATTGATTCCTAACTGCATGAAACTGTTCCGCGTCTGCGCGAGGCGGGGGCTGTTCTCCGCCGAAGCCATCCAGGCCGCGCCGACGGAGAACAGAAAATGCAAGTTATCAACAATCCAGGGAGTTATCAACAGCCCCTCGAATCACGTGCAAAGAAAGAGAACGGGAAAGAGAGACATTCCCCCCGCACCCCCTATAGAGAGAAAGGGGAAGAGAAAGAAACACAGACGGGGTATTCTAAGAATACCGTCGGTATCGCACGCGCGTACACGCGTGTGCGCGAGGCAATCGACGCCGAACTCGACCTCGCCGTGCGGTCGTTCAGCGGCACGCCGCGCGACCGCCGCATCTGGGCGCGGATCGCGTGGCGCGTGGGCGCGGAGGCGTTCCACTTCGCGCTGGAAGACAAGCTCGCCGAGGACAGGTCGGACGGCGTGGAGCGCGTCCGCAACCGCGCAGCCGCGTTTCAGGCGTTCCTCAACGCCCGCTTCCCGAAGGACGGAGGTGCGGCATGACGCAGCGCGAAAGAAACCTCGTGCGCCGTTCCGAGAAGTTCGCGAAGGCCAACGAATGCGTACACGACAAGACGCTCCAGCGCAGGTTCGAACTGCGCTTCCTCTCGCTGGACTGTCCCGACGCCAACGGCGACATGCGCGACTACGGCGACTGCGGACGCGCCGCCCGCCGGCTCTTCGCCAGCCTCGACGAACCCTTCCGCCGGCACGTCCGGGAACTGCGTTTCCGCGAGGCGCTCCGCAAGCTCGAACGCCATCCCGAACTCCAGAAAACGCTCGTCGCGATACGCCGTTTCCGGCAAAGGCAAAAAATTTTTTCAGCCTTGAAAATAAAGGCCAATGTCTACCGTGAACGGTTTTCCCAACTGACGAAACTGCTCGAAATCTTGACTTGATATATGCGGGGGCGCGTCGCAGCCGGAACGGTTCCGGCCCGGCGCGTCCCCTTCAACAAACCAAACAAGGCAGCAAGGAGCGGAAAAATGGAAACCATCAACGAAACGAGAGTCGTGTGCATGGACTGGGACGAGGACGTTCCCGTCGCGACATGGAACAGCGGGCGCGGGCGAAAGCCGGCCCGGAAGGTGATAACCCGCGGCAGAGCGCGCGTCGGGCTGACGCGCCAGCAGTCGGCGGAAATCGTCAAAAAACTCGCTTCCGGCATGGAAGTGCGCCTGTCAATCGGCGGAGAAGACGCCGTGAGGCTGTATCCGTGCGCGGACACGGACTTCAAGACGATGTTCGTCGCCAGCGAAGCGATGGGCGGATTTCGCCGCGAGCCGTATCTCGGCAGGCATCTGGCGTTCATGACGCGCCACGGCGCCCGCCGGATCGGCGACGACGAAATCGCGGAGCGCGTGGCGCGCGCGGAATGCGGCGCGGAATGCGGCGCGGACGAGGACGAGGAGCGCGAGCACGTCACGCCGGACACGGTGGTGACATGTCCGAAATGCGGATACGAGTTCCGGGTCGGGAAGAAGCTTGCGTGAACGCGAAAGGAGGCATCAACATGGAAAACGCAAAACAGATGGACGACAACATCGCCGCGGCGCTGGCCGCGCTTGAAACGGGCGTCGCGAACAAGGAACAGCTGAAAGCCGCAATCCCCGTGCTGGAAATGCTGCAGCAAAACGCCAAAAGCATGGCGGCAATCGCCAGGTCGATGACGGAAACGGCGGCAAAGCTGTCCGCAGCGTGTGCGAAGTACGCCTTGGCGCATCCGGAACACGTGTTCGGCGAAACGCTCTCCGTCGCGCCGAGCGGCGCAATCTCCGGCGACATGGAGATCGACGGCCGCACGTTCCACTTCACGCACGGCTTCGACGGCTACGCGCACATCGATCCGGCGCGGAAGATGACGCAGGAGTTTCTTGCCAATCTGCCCTGCGGCTGGACGAAGCGCATGTTGAAGCTCGATGTCGCGGGCGTGAAGAAGTCCGGCCCGTCGGACGACGAACTTGCGTCCCGCGGGCTTGTGCGCAAGGTGGCGGATGCGTGGTCCGAGCGTCAGACGCCGCCCAAAACATGACGCAACCCCTTCTACGCCGCTAGACCCTAAGGGGCAGCGGCGTAGAACCATGGGGGGGCGATTGTGAACCCAAGGGGAAAGCGGAAAATCCCGCAAGGGAGGAAAAATGAAAACAACTTTTTTGAAACAACTTTCATTCACGTGCGGGCTAACTCGCCCGCACCCAAAGACAAAACCAATTGCAAACCAAGTTTTGCAAACGAGCGCAGCCGGGTTAGGCTGCGCGTGAACGGAAGTTGCAATTGAAAGTT
>JAFPNP010000011.1 GCA_017411125.1 Kiritimatiellia bacterium | reverse complement strand
GCCTGCAAGACCATCTGCCGGTGCTGGAGCAGCGCGAAGCGCAGGGCCACGCCGTGCGCGCGACCTATCTCTATTGCGCCATGGCGGACGTCTCGGCGCTGACGGGCGACGCCCGGTACGCCGGCGCGGCGGACGTGCTGTGGAACAACGTAGTCTCCCGGAAACTCCATCTGAACGGAGGCGTCGGCGCATACTACATCGTCCGCTACGCCGACAAGAGCCTGGGCCGGCCCGCCGGCGAAGCGTTCGCGGAAAACGGCTACGACCTTCCCAACGACGGCGCCTATCTCGAAACATGCGCCGCGATCGGCAACGCTCTCTGGAACGAGCGGATGTTCCTTCTGCACGGCGACGCGAAATACATCGACGTGCTGGAACGCACGCTGTACAACGGGCTTCTCGGCGGCGTGTCGATCGGCGGCGACGAGTTCTTCTATCCAAACCCGCTTGCGAGCAAAGGCAAGTATGCGCGGTCGAAGTGGTTCAGCTGCTCGTGCTGCCCGGTGAACGTCGTCCGTTTCATTCCGCAGGTCGGGCGGATGGCCTACGCGACGAAAGGCGACGAGGCTTACGTGAACCTTTTCGTGGAGAGCGCCGCCGCGCTTTCGCTGGAATCGGGCAGGGTGGCGCTCGAGCAGAAGACGGCCTATCCATGGACCGGAGACGTGCGGATTTCCATCGCGGAGACGGGAGGCTTTCCCTTCTCGCTCAACGTCCGCGTTCCGGGCTGGTGCGTCGGGCGTCCCGTGCCGAGCGATCTCTACGCGCAGACGGCGCCCGGCTCGATCGCGGATTTCCGCGTCAAGGTGAACGGCGCGGAAATCAAGGTCGCGCCGGTCAAAGGATATTGCGCGATCAAGCGCGAATGGAAAAAGGGCGACACGGTGGAGATTTCCATGAACATGCCCGTGCGCCGCGTCAGGGCGCACGCGGCGGTGAAGCAGGACGCCGGGCGCCTTGCCGTCGAGCGCGGCCCGCTCGTCTACTGCGCGGAGGGCGTGGACAACGCCGGCAAAACATTCGGCGCCAAACTCGCGCCGGACGCGGCCTTCGCCGCCGGCGAAACGACGATCGCGGGCGAAAAGATGGTTTCGCTATCCGGCGGCGGCCTCGTGCTCGTTCCGTACTTCGCGTGGTGCCATCGCGGCGCCGGAGAAATGCAAACCTGGTTCATCGAATAGTGCTTGCACAATTCAATCCATTCGCGTATAATATTGCCATGTTTTCCAAATTCAAAGGACTTTTCTCCACCGACATCGGCATCGATCTCGGAACGGCGAATTCGCTGGTACACGTAAAGGACCGCGGCATCGTGCTGCGCGAACCTTCCGTCGTGGCAATCGAGGAAGGCTCGAAGCGCGTGCTCGCGGTAGGCGACGACGCCAAGCGCATGCTTGGCCGCACGCCCGGAAACATCATGGCCATCCGCCCGATGAAGAGCGGCGTGATCGCCGACTTCGACATCACCGAAGCCATGCTGCGCTATTTCATCAACAAAGTCTGCCCCAAGCGCTTCTGGAGCAAATACATCAAGCCGCGCGTCGTGATCGCCGTTCCCGGAGGCATCACTGAAGTCGAAAAGCGCGCGGTCGAAGACGCGGCGCACGCTGCGGGCGTGGGCGAGGTGTTCCTGGTCGAAGAGCCGATGGCGGCGGCGATCGGAGTGGGCCTCCCGGTTTCGGAGCCGGCGGGCAGCATGATAGTGGATATCGGAGGCGGTACGTGCGAGGTGGCGATCATCTCGCTCGCCGGAATCGTGCATCAGCGCAGCGTCCACCAGGCCGGCGACGCGATGGACGCATGCATCGTGAGCCACATGAGGCGCGTCTACAACCTGCTGATCGGCGAACGCACGGCCGAATCCATAAAGATGACCATCGGATCCGCGTACCCGACAGGCCACGAACAGACAATGGAAGTGCGCGGACGAGACATTGTGGCGGGACTGCCGAAGACCATGACGATCACTTCGGAGGAAATCCGCGACGCCCTTACCGAACCGGTCTCGCGCATAGTGGAAGCCGTGCGCGACACGCTGGGAAACTGCGAACCGGAACTTGCCGCCGACCTTGTCGACCGCGGCATCGTCCTTTCGGGCGGAAGTTCCCTGCTGCGCGGACTGGACAAGCTGATATCCCAGGAGACCGGGCTGCCGGTCACCCTGGCGGACGATCCTCTGTCAGCAGTGGCGGAAGGCACGGGCGTCGTGATGAGCGAACTTGACTTCCTCTCGAAGAACAGGCGGACGTAGGTCGGGGCGGTCCTTCCGGCGAAGGAAGGATTTTGACGAAGAGAAAAGGCATAATGGCGTTCTGCGGCGCGGTCCTCGCGCTGGCGCTGTGGCTTGTCTGCGGCGCGGACGTCGCGGCGGAGGCGGTGTATCCCGTGGAAAACGGGGCGAACTGGCTTTCGCGGCACGTCGGCAGCCGCATGAAAGCGCTCTTCGCCGCCGGTTCGGCGCTTGCGGAAAACGCGCGGCTCAAAGACGAGATCGACCGTCTGCGCATGGCGTGCGCAGAGTCCGGCCGCATCGCCGCCGAAAACGAACGCCTGCGCCGACTGCTCGGCCTGGACGATCCCGGCGAAGCCGCTAGGTTCGGCACGAACCGCTGGATCTGCGCGCCGATACTTTCGCACGGCGCGTCGGCGGGCAATCCATGCGTCATGCGGCTCGGGCGCGGTTCGCTCGCCGGAGTGCGCACGGGCGCGGTCGTGGCGTCGCCGGACGGGCTCGTGGGACGCATCGGCAACGTGACGCCCAACACGAGCGAACTGCGCCTGATAACCGATCCTTCCATGCGCGTCGCGTGCGACGTCGAGACCGGCGAAGCGTCCGCCGCCGCGCACGGCATACTGTACGGACGCGGGCACACGCCCGTGGCGTCCACCGAAACCTCCATCCTTTACGTCGTCCATCCTCTTCGCATACGGAACGTGGCGCGGCAGGTGTCGTCTCCGCCGCCGCGGGCGAAAATAATCACAAGCGGGCTCGGAGGCGTTTTCCCTCCCGGGCTGACGGTCGGCTTCCTCAAGGACGAGGTGCGCGGAGACGATGCGAAACTGGAGCAGGAGGGCGACGTTGAGCCGGCTGTCGACTTCCTCTCCCTCGAAAACGTGTTCGTTCGCCGTGCAGACTAGGGCCGTCCAGATTTGCTTCACGCTTCTCTGCCTCGTCGCCGCCGCGTCGATGCAGGAGCTTCTGCCGTCGTTCGGCGGCGCGAAGGCGCCGATGCTCGTGGTCTACGCCATGTACGCGGCGTCGCGTCCGGCGCACGGATGGGTTCCGGTCGCGGCGGCGTGCGGCGCGTTCGAGGACGCGCTCAACGGCATCCCGTCGCTTTGCTGCACGTGCTTCGCCCTGCTTGCGGCGACGGCCGCGTACTTCGCGCGCCCGCTGACGCGCGGAATGCCGCCCGCCGGCGCGGGAGCCGTCGCCGCCATGATCGCCGCGCCAGTGCACGAGCTGTGGCTTTCGTCTTGGGGCGTGCTTCCGCCCGGCTGCCCGCTTCTCGTCCGCTTCTGCGCAAGCGCCCTTCCGGCGGCGGCGGCCGGCGCGCTCGCGTTCGCGTTCCTGCCGGCGGCGGAGGCGTTCGCGGGATTCGGCGGGCCGCCGCCGGAAAGGAGGGCGCGATGAAGACCTCCCGATGGTTCGTCGCCGCGCTCGGAGCGGTCTACCTGCTCGGCTTCCTCGTGCTCGGAAGCGCGTTGTTCAGGCTGCAATGCGTGGACACCGGCGAGTTCCGCGCCGGCCTGAAGCAGCAGGCCACGCGCCGCATCCGCGTGCCGGGGCTGCGCGGGCGCATCCTCGACCGCAACGGCGAAACTCTCGCGACGTGCCGCCCGAGCCACTGCATACAGTGCAACATCGAAGAGTTCCAAAAACGCGGCGCGGCGTCGAACACCGTCGCCGCCATCGAAGACGCCGTGGACCGCCTCGCGGCGGCGATCGGCCTCGCTCGTCCGGCAAGCCTGACGCGCGCGCGCATCGAGCGCCACCTCGAAAAGAGATCGGCCATGCCGCTCACGCTCTGGGAAGACGTGGACGACGCGGCGTTCGCCCGCTTCGCGGAAAACTCGTGCGACTTCCCGGGATTCGAGGACGTCACGATCCCGGAGCGCGTCTATCCTCGCGGACAGCTCGCCGCGCACGTTCTCGGCTTCACGGGACGCGGAAGGCCGGACGACGCCGACAGCGCGCATTTCTTCGAACCGGACATGCGCGGGCGCAGCGGCGTGGAAAGCTACTACAACCGCTTCCTCGTCGGCGTCGCCGGCGAACGCAAGGTGCGCGTGGACGCGCGCGGGTTCCGTCCCACCAGACAGCGCGAAGCGATGATGGAGGCCGACCTCGACGCCGACGTCGCGCCGTCCACCGGGCTCGACCTGCGCCTGACGATCGACGCCGGCCTGCAGGCCGTCCTCGAAGAACAGCTCGCCGGCGCCACCGGCGCAGGCGTCGTGCTCGACCCTCGCGACGGCGCGGTGCTCGCGCTCGCTTCCGCGCCCGCGTTCGACCCGAACGACTGCGTGCCGCGCATCGCCGCCGAAACCTACGCCGCGCTCACGAACGCGCCGGCGAAACGCCTCCAGAACCGCGCGATATCCGAATCCTACGCGCCCGGCTCGACGTTCAAGCCGCTGACCGCTCTCGCCGCGCTCGCGTGCGGGTGGCTGCCAGACGACGAGTACGACTGCAAGGGCGTCTACGTGCTCGGCGACCTGCGTCTCCATTGCTGGGACAGATGGGGGCACGGCCCGATCAACATTCGCACGGCGCTGCAGAAAAGCTGCAACACGTTCTTCTGCAATCTCGGCACGGCAGTCGGCACGAACGCGGTGATCGGCGCGGCGCGGGCGTTCGGCCTCGGATCGCGGACGGGAATCGATCTCGGCGGCGAGACCGCCGGCATCGTGCCGGACAACGAATGGAAGCGCTCCGCGTACAACGAACGCTGGTATCCGGGCGACACGTGCCAGATGTCCATCGGCCAGGGCATGCTGCTGGTCACGCCGCTCCAGATGGCCGTCGTCGCAGCGGCGCTCGCGAACGGCGGGCGCGTGTTCACGCCATACCTTTTCGCGCGGCAGGACGACGCCCCGCCGCCGGAACCCGTCCGCACCGTGCCATACGCCGCCGCAGACATCGAGCTGGTGCGCGAAGGGATGCGCGACGTGGTGGAGCGCGGCACGGGCCGCAGGATACTCACGCGCTGGGAAGATCCGGCGCCCGGAACGTCGAAGCGCCGGAGATTCAACTTGAAGGTGTCGTGCGCCGGCAAGACGGGCACGGCGGAAATCGGAACGGGCGCGACGCGGCGCAAGAACACGTGGGTGATCGCCTTCGCGCCGTACGAGTCGCCCACCGTCGCGATGGCGATGCTCGTGGAGCGAGGCGAGTCGGGCGGAAGCACGGTGGCGCCGCGCGTACACGCCGTGCTCGCGCACGTGTTCGGCGAAGAAGAGACGACGGCGTCCGCGTCGTCGGGATCTGCGTTGGAAAGGGCGGACTGACGCGATGAGGAAACTGTTCGCAAAAATCCGCCGCATGGACTGGGCGATGTCCGCGTGCATGGTCGCGCTGATCGCGATCGGCGTGGTGTTCATCAACTCCGCTGGATCGGTGCGCCCGACGGAAACGCTGCGCAACCTCTGGCGCGTCCATGCCGAAACCGCCGCCGTCGGCCTGTTCGTCTACATGGCGTTCGCCCTTCTCGACTACCGCAAGCTCGTCGACTGGGCCGCCACGCCCGTCTTCGCTCTCTCGTGCGCAATGCTCGTCGCGGTGCTGTTCGTCGGCACGGACCGTTTCGGCGGACGCCGCTGGCTCTGGTTTTTCCAGCCGAGCGAAATCGCGAAACTCGCCGTGATACTGTTCTCCGCGCACGTGTTCGCGGCGCCGGGGCGCTCCGGCTTCCGCTGGTTCCTGGCCGGCATGGCGATTCTCGGAGGGCCCGCCCTTCTCGTGCTGGCAGAGCCGGATCTCGGCACGGCGCTCGTACTGGCGCCGTCGGTACTTGCAATCCTCCTCGCCGCGCGCGTCTGGACGAAAGGCATCGCGACGCTTGTCGCGGCGATCCTCCTCGCCGCCGGCGCGTTGCTCTGGACGGTGGACCGCGCCGAACGGCAGACGGATCCGGAACGACGCGAGCAGATATACAGATACGTCCCGCTGCGCGAACACCAGATAAAACGCCTTCGCGTGTTCCTCTTCCCGGATACCGACCGCAGCGGCGCCGGATACAACCTCCGCCAGGCGCAGATATCGATCGGCTCTGGCGGAGTGTGGGGCACGGGGCTGAAAAAAGGCGCCCAGAAACTTCTCGGCTACCTGCCGCCGTCCGTCTCGATGAACGACTTCATCTTCGCCGTGCTCGCGGAAGAATGGGGGTTCATGGGCGTGCTCGAAATGCTGGCTCTCTTTTTCGGAATACTGGCGTCCGGTCTGCGCATCGCGGCGCGATGCATGGACGACAGAGGGCGGCTCGTCGCGATCGGCGTGCTCACGCTCGTGTTCTGCCACCTGTACGTGAACGTCGCGATGTCCGTCGGCCTCGTTCCCATAACCGGGCTGCCGCTTCCGTTCATAAGCGCGGGGCGCACCTTCCTCGTCGTTCTCATGGCAGCGCTCGGCATCGTGCAGAGCATAGCCGTCCACGACGACGCCGAACCTTCCGGCGAAGACGGCCCGGAGGAGTAGCATTTCCATTCTGAAATTCACATTCACAATCAAAGGAGAAAACATGGCATCGATAATCAAAGCCGTAGTCGAAAAGGTCGCGGGCTTCTTCCGCAAGAAGAAAGTCAAGCGCGAAATCGTCGTCAACATCGAAAAACTAGAAACGCGCGTCGCCGTGCTGGAGAACGGACGGCTCGAGGAATACATGAT